>DYKL01000437.1 GCA_020722645.1 Acetofilamentum sp.
ATTATACCAAACATTAAAATTTGTTACCAACATTCTTTAATAAAAGAGCCTAAATGTAAATGAAAATTGAACTGCCAATCAACGAAAAAAACCAGAAAATTGCTTTTTCTTTAATACCGAAATAAATATTGACTAAACTCAAAAATGACGCAATTGTTTCAAGATAATTTTCGGAAAACCAGTTGTTAAGTTCTTCAAGCATTTCTAAAAATTTATTCTTTTTCGTTTTCCAATTTTTGCATTGTTTGTTTTCCGCTTAAATAGAATTTCCTTTGTGCTTTAACAATTCTGACAATATATAGAGTAATGTTTTTGTATTCTGCCAGAATTGTCAAAAACAGTTCGCTGTTTATAACATCGGTCTGGTCTTTCTGAATTAATTGTAATTGTTGTTTTTTTACTATTTCTATGTCTTTTAAAATATTATTCCTTAAATCTCTTAGATAATTTATGGAGTTAAATTTTTTATATTCCAAAGTATTTACACATTCTTTTATGTATTCAGAAAGTTGTTTCATTAAATTTTCAATACTTAGTAATTGTTTTTCCGAAAAAATTTCGTGATTGTTGTCAATATGAATGTATAATTTTTCACCCAAGAAAGAAACAGCGTTTGATACATCTCTGAGAGCATCAATAATTTGAACATAATATTGAGCAGAAAGCAAATAATCAGCTTTTAGCATTTGAACTGTATTAAAAATATTATGTTTTAATTCTTTTGCTGCTTTTTTGATTTCAATTGCCAGTTTAAAGGTTTTTTTCAGTTCTTTTCTATCCTGATTTTTAAAAAAGTTAAAGGAATTGGTCAGGAATTTATCAATAAATGAAATTTGTTGCAGGATTTTAATAGAGGCAATATCAAAAAGGTCTTTTTCAGATAGTTCTTGTTCTTCTTTAAATTTTTTAAGTTCTTCGTATTCTTTTTTCACTCTCTTTTTGTGCAACAAACCGGATTTGTAAATTAAAAACAAATCTAAAGCTACAAAAATTCCAATTGCGAAAGTTCCACCGAAATAAATTATGAGACCAATTATAAAAGCAACTGTAAATGCAACAAAAGCAGTGAAAAACCATCCGGAAATTACTGAAATAACACCTGTTATTCTATATACGGCGCTTTCTCTTCCCCAAGCTCTGTCAGATAAAGATGCTCCCATTGTTACCATAAAAGTAACATAAGTGGTTGAGAGAGGAAGTTTATAAGATGTTGCTAAGGCAATTAAAACGCTTGATACCACAAGTATAACCGAAGCTCTGATTAAGTCAAAAGCCGGTGGGTCTTCATTTGGCGGATAAGATACAAAAATAAATCTGTCGTTAATTTTTTCTGTAATTTTATTAGGGATTATTTTATTCAGAATGCTTCCTGTTGAAATAGCCCATCTGACTATTGCTCTTGATACCTGTGAAGAACCGAATCTTTCGTAACCGGAATTTTGGCGTGATAAATTTACCGAAGTATCTGTAACTGAACGTGCTTTTTTAGATGTCCAAAGTGTAATAATCATTATTATGCCTGAAATAATCAAAAAAATCGGATTTACATGAACCGCTCCCGACATTCCCGTCATATCTTTACCCGCCTCAAACAACTCAAAAGCAGTTAAGCCTGCTAAGGGAACACCTATAAAATTAACGAGGTCATTTCCGGCAAATGCCATTGCTAATGCAAAAGTACCGACTAAAACTATTATTTTTAATATATTTGTTTTGAAAAATGAAATCAAAAACTGAAAAATTAAAGTCCAGCCTATAAAACTGTATATTAACACGTTGATTTTGTGTTCCATTATCCATTTTATAATCGGAGCATCTTCAAATACCGAATTTTTAAAGCCTTTTATAAACATAAAAAAAGTTATTGCCGTAATAGCAATAGCTCCCCAGATTGCACCAAAATATTTATAAGCTTTTTCGTATTTAAAAGAAAAAATGATTCTTGCAATCCATTGTATAAATGCTCCTGCTATAAATGCGATGACTACTGAAAATAAAATACCTCCGATAATTGCTAAAGCTTTACCGGTGTTTATATATTCCTGAACATTACCGCCTTCTTTTATTACAATTATCATTGAAATTGCTACCGCAGCACCAAGCAAGCCAAATACCAGAGATACTGTTGTTGAAGTAGGGAAGCCAAATGTATTGAAAAAATCTAAAAGGACTACATTGGTAAGCATAACAGCCAGAAAAATATATATCAGATTCTCGAAGTTGAATTTTTCCGAATAGAAAATACCTTTTCTGGCAACCTCCATCATTCCGTCCGAAAAAATTGAACCGACCAAAACGCCTAAGCTTGCCATTATCATTATAATAGTATAAGTTCCGGCTCTTGAACCTATTGCTGAAACTAAAAAATTAACAGCATCATTGCTAACGCCAACTATTAAAATTGCTATTGCCAGAAAAAACAAAACACCGACAATAATAAAATATATATTTTCCATTATTTGAGTTTAGAAATAATATACAAAGAAAAACACTTTTACAAATCTAAAAAAAATTACAAAAACATTTTTTGAACAAATTCAGTCGTTTTAGGTGTCTTCACCTGAAACTTAACAGCAATTCCTTAACAAATTTAACAATTATCAAAATACTTGAAAAATCAAGTAA
>DYKL01000027.1 GCA_020722645.1 Acetofilamentum sp.
CAGCAGCAAAGCCCTGTAAATCCACGCTTTTTAAAAGTAAGTTCCGTTATAAAAATATCAAACCAAAACAAGTTCAATATTCATTCGCTCAATTCTACTTTTGTAATCAGCAGAAATTTCAGTATCTGTAATTATCATATCAACTGATGACAAATCCGAAATTTTAGCAAAACTCCTTTTTTTAAATTTAGAACTATCACAAACAATAATGGTTTTTTTGGCTATATCAATCATTATTTTACTTAAAACCGCTTCATAAATTATTGGTGTAGAAATACCATATTCTATATCTATTCCATCTACTCCAATAAAAGCTATATCGCAATTGTAATTTTTGAGGTTGCTTTCTGCCATTGGTCCAACCAAGGATCTCATTTCTTTTCTTAAAATACCACCAATCAGTATAACCTCTACACTTTCAAAATCAGCTATTTCTTCTGCAATTGGTAAACTGTTTGTTATCACTTTTAAATCTTTAAATTTTTTCAAATTTTTTGCTATTTCCAATGTTGTAGAACCTGAATCAAGAACAATTGTATCTCCGTTATGTACAAATTCAATAGCTTTCAAACCTATTTTTTGTTTTTCTTTGTAATTTTTTTTTAATTTCTGATTTAATCCCAAATCAAAATTTGATGATTTTTTTTTAATTGCTCCTCCTCTGGTTTTTATTAATAATCCTTTTTTCTCTAAAACTATTAAATCTTTTCTGATTGTAACTTCACTAACATTATAACTTTCACTTAACTCTTGAACATATACTTCGCCAATTTCTTCTAATTTGTCTAATATGTCTGCTCGTCTTTTCAATGTTAAATTATTTATCCGCATATTTTTTTGAAATTTAAAAATTTGTGCAAATTTACTGTATATTAAATTAAAAAGAATATAAACTTAATTATCAACTTTAAAATTTTAAAAAAAAATTAAAAAAAATATTTGCATATTTCAAAAACTTTTGTTAATTTTGTGTTAAATTAATTTTAAATAAAATGAAAGATAAAGGAATTTATACAAAAACCGAAATACTACAACAACCTGATTTGTGGCTTAAAACATTTGAAGTAGTTTATAATAAAAAGGAAGCGATAAAAAAACACTTGTTGCAGTTTTTAAATTCGGCAAATAATGAAGTAATATTCACAGGAGCAGGTTCATCTTTCTTTGTCGCCGAAATGATAGCAGGCATTTTTCAAAAAAATACAAACACAACTGCTCGTGCTGTTCAAACCACAGAATTAGTTACGCATCCAACACATTATATTAATGTATTCAAAAAAATACTTTTAGTTTCAATTGCAAGGTCAGGCAATAGTCCTGAAAGTGTTGCAGCCGTCAAAAATGCCGACTTAATAAGCGATAATATTTATAATTTCATCATCACTTGTAATGCCAACGGACAACTTGCAAATATAGAAACCAAAAATAAAAAATTTGTTTTTGTTCTGCCAGATGAAGCAAATGACAAATCATTGGCAATGACAAGTAGCGTTACTTCAATGACTCTGGTTGGTATCTTAATTTCAAAAATCGACGACATCAATTTTTACAAACAAGACTTAATTACTGCATCACAATACATTCGTTCATTTTTTGAAAAATATCAGCAAACTATTAAAAATTTATCAAATTTAGAATTTCAAAGAGCTGTTTTTCTTGGTTCAGGCTCGCTTGTAGGCACCGCAAGAGAAGCACATCTTAAACTCCAAGAACTAACAGACGGCTTTGTTATTGGCAAATTCGACTCTTTTATGGGCTTCCGTCACGGACCCAAAGCTGTTGTTAACAACAAAACTTTGCTTGTCTATTTAAGCTCCAATGACACTTACGTGCAGGCATACGAAAACGACCTAATCAATTCTATTGCAAAAGAACAAAATCCTTTACATACATTGCTTATCACCGAAGAAAAGAACAACAATGTTATAGTTGATACACAAATATATTTCTCGGAAACTAATAAAAAAATATCAGAAGATTTATTATCAATTTGCAACATAGTTCCTGTTCAGCTTCTAAGTTATTACAAATCATTAAATATCGGATTAGACCCCGACTCCCCGTCAATTAGCGGAGCTATACACAGAGTTGTTCAGGGCGTTACCATTTACGAATATATGCTAAAAAATGAAATTTTTACTAATTAACTTAAACAAACTCAAACAATGAAGCCAAAAGTAGAACATATACTTCAAATAATAAAAGAGCAAAAAGAAAAAACAAACATCAACAGAACTATTTTTGCTGCCTGTCCTAATTCTATATCAGTTATAAAAGCCGCAATCAGAGCCGCCAAACGAAATAACGCTCCAATAAAATTCGCAGCCACGCTCAATCAGGTTGATACAGACAAAGGCTACACGGGAATGACTCAAAAAGAATTTGTGAACATTATTAAACGAGAAGCTAAACGAAATAATTTTGATACAAAAAATATAATAATTGCAATAGACCACGGCGGTCCTTGGCTCAAAGATAAAGACCGTCTTAATGGCTTGACATTTGAGCAAACAATGGCTAATGTTAAAAACTCAATGATTGAAGCCGTCAATGCAGGTTACGATTTACTTCACGTTGACCCTACCGTTGACATTACTCTAAAAAAAGGTGAAATTATTTCAATTGAAACAGTAGTTGAACGCACAGTCGAAATTATCGAACACGTCGAAAAATACATTAAACAAAATAATCTGCCAAAAATTTCTTACGAAGTGGGAACCGAAGAAGTACACGGCGGTCTTGCTGATATGAACGTATTTAGAAATTTTTTTGAGTTGATGAAAAAAACATTAAAACAAAAAAATCTTGACAACGTGTGGCCTGCTTTTGTTGTTGCTAAAGTTGGTACAGACTTGCACACCACAGAATTTGACTCCAAAGTTGCCTCCGAAGTCGTTCAGATAGCTGCCCAATACGGTAGTGTTATCAAAGGACATTATTCCGATAATGTTTCAAATCCCCAAGATTATCCCAAAGTGGGTATGGGCGGTGCTAATGTTGGTCCGGAATTTACTGAAAATGAATACGATGCACTAATGGAACTTGTTGATATTGAGCAAGATTTGTACAATCAAGCAAAAGTTCCGTATTTGTCAGATTTTAAATCAATTTTGTGGAATGCCGTTATTGCTTCAAATCGTTGGCAAAAATGGCTTTTTGATGACGAAAAAAACAAAGATTTTTATGCATTAGACAAAGACCGACAACTTTGGCTTATAAAAACAGGTTGTCGCTACATTTGGGCTAAACCCGAAGTTTTTACTGCAAGAGTAAAACTATACGAAAATCTCGAAATGAACGGAATAGACGCTGAGGGTATTGTACTTTCAAGAATTGAGAGAAATATGGACAAATATTTTTATAACTTCAACCTTGTTGATTTTAATAATTTATTATAAAATGAAGGATAAAAAATTTGACATATTAGTCGTTGGTGAGTTGAATGTAGATTTAATTCTGAATAACATACAAACATTTCCCAAAATTGGAACAGAAATAATAGCCGACCAAATGACCATTACATTAGGTAGTTCGTCTGCAATTTTTGCTTCCAATGTCAGCGTATTGGGGGCAAAAGTTGCATTTGTCGGTGAAATAGGTAATGATAATTTTGGAAAACTTGTTTTAGATTCGCTACAACAAAAAAATGTGGATACAAATTATATAAAAATATCACAAGTTGCAAAAACAGGTGCTTCAATAATTTTAAATTATCAAGAAGACAGAGCAATTGTTACACATCCGGGAGCTATGGAAGATTTAACTTGTGCTGATGTTAGCGAAGAAATGCTGAAATCTGCCAAACATTTGCACGTTTCTTCCGTTTTTCTGCAACCCGGAATAAAAAAGTGCCTCACAAATCTTTTCAAACGAGCAAAAGATGCAGGACTTACAACATCCCTTGATGTACAGTGGGACCCGCAAGAAAAATGGGACATTGATTTTGAAAAACTTCTGCCTTTTGTTGATGTATTTTTACCAAATAAACAAGAAATAAAGGCAATTACAAAGAAAGACAACATAGAAAATGCCATTGATAAACTTTCGCAATACGCAAATATTATTGCCGTAAAAATGGGTAACGAAGGCTCTATTGGTTTTCAAAATAACAAAATAATAAATGTTCCGCCGTTTTTAAACAAAAATGTTGTAGATGCCATAGGAGCTGGGGATAGTTTCAATGCAGGTTTTATTTTTTCGTTCATTCACAACAAACGTTTGCAGGAATGTTTGCAACTCGGAAACTTAACAGGAGCAATAAATACAACCGCAGCAGGCGGTACAACGGCGTTTGCTTCTTTGGAAGCTGTTAAAAAAACTGCAATAGAACAGTTTAATTTTATAATAAACTAAAAATTTACACTAAAAGCAATGATAAAAACAAAACTAAAAGATAAACTCAAAGAAATGCTCGATAAGAAACAAGCAATTTTGGCAACTAATTTTTATAATTTCGAAACGCTTAAAGGCATTCTTATCGCAGCACAGCAAGAAAAACAACCAATAATTCTACAATTGACACGCAGTTCGATAGAATATATGGGCTTGCAAAATGCCTACAATATGGCAAAAAACGGACTTGAATTTTATAATATCGAAGGTTGGATACACCTCGACCACGGCGATAGCTACGAACTTGCCGAACAATGTATAAATATCGGCTTCGATTCGGTAATGTTTGACGGCAGTGAATTAGATTTTGAACAAAATATTGAAATAACTGCAAAAGTAGTAAAAAATGCACAAAAACTTGATGTAAACGTTGAAGCAGAACTCGGATATGTCGCAAAACTCGGTCAATCAAGCGATAAAGTTGCCTTTACCGAACCCGAAGATGCAAAAATTTTTGTAGAAAATACAGGAGTTAATGCTTTGGCTGTTGCTGTTGGCTCGGCTCACGGTTTTTATAAGCAAGAGCCAAAACTTGATTATGATAGAATCTCTGCAATTCGACAGATTACTAATACTCCTTTGGTTTTGCACGGCGGTTCGGGAATACCTGCCGAATCTGTCAGAAAAGCTGTTTACAACGGAATATGTAAAGTAAACGTTGCTACTGAAACTAAAAATATTTTTATGCAAACATTGCAAAATATTCTTAAAAATAACAATGAAATTGATTTAAGAAAAGTATTTCCGCAGGCTATTGATGCTGTAAGTAATTTAATTAAAACAAAATTTAAAATATTAAAATAAGTCTTATGAAAAAATTTATATTATTATTTAGTTTTGTGCTATTTGTACATTTGATGTATGCACAAAATATTGTAACAGGGGTGGTTACAGACGAAAAGGGCGAAGCCGTTCCGGGCGTTACAGTTTTAGAAAAAGGAACTACTAATGCCACAATCACTGACTTATACGGAAAATATTCCTTAAAAACAAACACAAATGACGCTGTACTTGTATTTTCTTTCATCGGTTATGAAGAGCAAGTAATTCAGACACAAGGCAAGTCTCAAATTAATGCAACAATGATAAAAGAAGAACAAGAAATAGACGAAGTTGTGGTTGTAGGTTACAGCACAAAGATGAAAAACGAAATTGCAAGTGCAGTAACAACAATTAATGCCGATAAGCTAAAAGATGTAACAACTAACGATGTAGGAACAATGTTGCAAGGAAAAGTTGCAGGCGTGCAAGTATTGAACAGTTCAGGAGCACCAGGAGCAGGTGCAGAAATCAGAATAAGAGGCATTTCTACAATCAAACCCGGCAATGAACAACCTCTTTATGTGGTTGATGGTATTATCGGCGGCTCATTCGACCCTAATGACATTGAAACCGTTACCGTACTCAAAGATGCAGGAGCAACAGGTATGTACGGTTCTCGTGCTAACAAAGGCGTTATTATTATCACCACAAAATCTGCCAAAAATGGAAAAATTTCTTTTAATGTAAAATCTGATGTAGGCTATAAAATTGCTAATCAGGGTAATTTGAAAATGATGAACGGAGAACAATTTTTCGATTATAGCTCTGAATTTTACAGAGACCCCGTAACACATCAAATTGATAAAATAAAATTTTATCAAGATTATCCGCAAGAACTCAGAACTCGGAATTTTGATTGGGTAAATACTGCTTTTCAACCCGCATTTGTTCAAAATTATTACATTTCAGCTTCAGGTGGCGACGAAAAAAACTCATTTTTTGTCAGTTCAACACTTTTTGATGAAGGTGGAACATTCAGAAATACGCATTACAAAAAAGTAAATTTTCATGTCAATCTAAAAACAAAACTTTCAGACAAAATTGATTTCAGTAATAATATTAACATTTCAGGGGCAACCGGAAACTACTATGATTATATGTCGATGTATTACACCTATTTATCATTGCCTTGGGACAATGGTTTAGATTCCGGCGGAACTCCGATATATATTGATGCTACAACAGACGCTCCCAATGCTATTCCCGAAGGTAAATGGTGGTCGAGAGACAAAATTAACCCTTTGCATTCTATTGACAATTATGATTTTAACAGTATTGACGGCGGTGTAAATTATGATTTTGTATTAAATATAAAACTAACTAAATGGTTATATTTTACATCTTCCAACCGTTTGAGTTTTAGTTCATCAAAAGCTCATTCTTTTATTTCACCCCAATCTGCCGGCACATATCATAATAAAGGCTGGATTAATGAGACTCAAAACACTTGGTACAGTGGTATTACAACAGATTTATTCCATTTTGATTTGGTTAAAGGAAAAAGCAGTTTCAGCGGACTTGCAGGAGTTGAAGCAGACAAAGGCTTTTGGGAATCTATTATGGTACAAGGCACAGGCTTACCCGAAGGGTTTGATGTACCGGAAGTTGCCTCATCACAATTAGAAATCGGCGGTTCAAATGATCAAGGGGTTGTAGAATCTTTTATCTCCCAGTTCAATTACAATTACGACCATCGCTATTTTCTAACAGGTTCGTATCGTATAGATGTTTCGTCTAATTTCCCAAAAGGAAATCGTATTGCAAAATTCCCTACTTTGTCAGCTTCGTGGCTATTGAGCAATGAATCATTTTTGAAATCCTCAAAAATTAAAACATTAAAACTCAGAGCAAGTTGGGGTATTACAGGAGACCCAGATATAGGTGCTTCAAGATATATGGGCTTATTTTCGCTCAGTTCTCAATACAACGGACAAACCGTTGCAACTCCTTATCAGTTATCTAATTACGGTCTAACTTGGGAAAGAACAATTCAACAAAATATTGGAATTGACTTTGGAACAAATCGTATAAATTTTACAATAGACGCGTATAACAATGTTACAAAAGATTTGATAGTTCTCGTTGCTCAACCTCTGTCTATGGGTTTTGAATATCGCTGGGAAAATGCAGGACAAGCTACAAATAAAGGTTTAGAATTTAGCTTTGATGCCGATATTATTAACAATAGCAACTTTAATTGGAACTTTAATTTCTCAATTGCTCACAATACCAACATTTTATCAGGGTTTGATGAGCCTATTTACAGAACCGTAGCAGGAATTTCTCAAATTTACAGAAACGGCGGTGAAATTTATACTTTTATGTTACCCAAATGGCTTGGTGTGGATCCACAAACAGGTGCACCTATGTGGGAAAAAATTACAAAAGATGAAGATGGCAATATCATCAGTCGAGAATCAACTTTTAATTATGCCGAAGCCGACCCGCAAGAAGTCGGAAAAGCTTTACCTGAACTTCAAGGCGGTTTTGGTACTACCATAACATTCAAAAGGTTAAGTTTTAACGTAAACTTTGCATACCAATACGGCAATCAAATTTACAATTTCACACGTATGGCAATGGATAATGACGGACATGAACCTTACTACAATGTTATGGTACCAAAAGACGACTGGTCGCGTTGGGAAAAACCCGGCGACATTGCAACACACCCAAGCATGCAAAACGCTCCACTTTCAAACCAAATTTCATCACGTTACCTCGAAGACGGTAGCTTTATTAAAATTAGAAATATCTCTCTTGCATACAGATTGCCTGTTGCTACTTTACAAAAAATAAAGTCAATCGATTTATCTTTCAGTATTGATAATCTTAAAAGTTTTACTAATTTTTGGGGACAAGACCCCGAAGCGGCACTCAGTCAAGGCGACTGGTCAATGCCCGGTGTTTCCGATTTCAAATATCCTATCAACACTCAGTTTGTGTTTAGCTTAAATTTAAGTTTTTAATCTTAAAATTATATCAAAATGAAAAAGTCATATTTTTTTATAAGTTTATTATCTATTATTTTAGTTATTTCGTCTTGTAATTTGAATTTTTTTCCGCAAGACCAAATGACAACCGAATCTATAAGTACAAACCCTGATGCATTGCTGATTGTTACCAACGGAAATTATGCCTTGTTTAAAGATGGTTTGGAATTTAACGGATACGTTGATGATAACAATTGTTACGCTCGTCAATATTTTCAAATGTCAGATTTTGCTTCTGATGATGTTGTATGCGGGCAAGTAACCGAAGACCCGTTTTTTTACAGTTTTACTTATACTCATTCGCCTGACCAGTCGAACAGCAGATTTTTTTGGTACGTATCATATAAAATTATAAACGGCGCCAACATTGTAATTGAAACTATTAACAATAAAACCGAAGAACTGACAACACAAGACAAACAACTTCTTGGCGAAAATTACTTTTTAAGAGCATTTGTAACTTTCAATTTGCTTAGATTTTATGCAAAACCTTATAATGTCGGCGACCCTAATCAAAATTTAGGTGTAATTCTAAGGCTTTCTACCTCTGAACCAAGTCAGAAAGAACGAGCAACAGTAAAAGAGTGCTACGAATCTGTGGAGGCAGACCTTATGCAAGCTGCTAATTTGATGACATACAGTCGCGGTGTTATGTACGCTTCCAAAGAAGCTGCTTGGGCTATACTTTCGCGTTTATACTTATACAAAGAAGATTATGATAAGTCAATTACTTATGCCGACTCGGTAATTAATTCAGGTCGTTTTTCGCTCGAAACAAAAAATACATTTCCGGATTTATACGCAAATGCAGCAAGTCATAGTGAACCTATTTTTATTGTTGCATTCACCGACCAAGATAATCGCGGAAAATTCGGCTCTATTGCCTCAATGTACTATTCTGACGGTAATTCAGGTTGGGGGGAAGAATTTGCTTCACCTTCATTGCAAGAACTTATGGCAAATAACAGAAATGACGTAAGATGGTCTATGATAGATACCTTAAAAGATGAGGGTGGTAATATCACTAAAAAAAATGGACTTGAAGTTTTTTGGGTACTTAAATTTTCATTCCAAAATGAAGACCCAAATCTTAGCTCTCCGATTTTTATCAGACTTGCCGAAATGTATTTGAATAAAGCAGAAGCGTACGCACACAAATCTGATGTTGCTAATGCTATTCAAAATGTTAATATTATCCGTCAAAATCGCGGTCTTGACACTAATTTATACGATGCAGGAAACCTTCCTACAGGAAAAACAGCTCTTGATATAGTTCTTGAAGAAAAAAGAATTGAATTTGCTTTTGAAGGTTTCAGAACTTTCGATTTAATCCGCAACAATAGAAATATAGAACGCGACTATTGGGGGTATCATATTCCTAATCTTAAAGTAAACGACATTGATTTATCAAAAAAACCTTCGCAAGCAGGTTTTACTACTAATCTTTCTATAAATTATGACGATACAAAAATTCAGTATTATATACCGGTCGAAGAAATTTTGGCTAATCCTTTATGTAGCCAAAATCCTTAATAAAAAAATGTTTAACAATTAAAACTAAAAAAAATGAAAAAATTAAGAATTTTGTTTTTGGTACTTTTTGTAGGTTCATTTTCGGTTATTTTTACTTCGTGTAAAAAAGACCCAAAACCTATTGTAGGTGAAGCTCTTTTTACTTATGTTGTTGATGGATACACGGTAACATTCACAAACACATCAACAGTTGAAGGAACTTATGCTTGGGACTTTGGTGACAGCAACACTTCAACAGATAAAAATCCGGTTCATACTTATGCCGGAAAAGGTAATTATACCGTAGGGCTTACCGTAACTGATGCAAACGGAGACCCGCACAGCATTTCAACAACAATTGCTATTGATAAAGCTTCTCCCGTTAAGCTTGATGATAATTCATTTAGCGACTGGGCAACAGTTACAGGTGATAATTTTATAGTACCTCTTGGAGACTCTTCGGGAGTAGTAAAAGTTGCAAAATTTGACTATGATGCAGAATTTATTTATTCTTATGTTGAATTTGAAGGGAATGTTGCCGATGTATTTCAATGGGATATGCTCGTTGATTATGACAATTCAATTGCTACCGGTGGAATTTCATGGATTTGGCCTCGTTCAGGTGCCGATTTTTTAATTGAAATTATGGAATTCACTACTGCAAATTCTTATTTGGGAGTTTATGATTATTCAGGTACACCAGGCGCTGCAGAATGGAATTGGAATGAAAATATGACTCTTCCGCAAGGTAACGTTGTAATTGGTCATATCGGTCAAGTGGGCAATAATGTTGCCATTGAAATTGGTATGTCAAGAACTAAAATCCCGCATTTTAATAATAATGCCATTGGATTTGGTTTATTCATCAGTGATGCAGAGTGGGCTGATATTGGTTACTCTCCGGATAAGGGTAGCGCAGCTTCATACTTTGTGCTGAATATGGAATAAGAATTCATAAAAGATGAAAGTTGTTTAAATGCAACTTTCATCTTTTTATATTAAAATAATTTTAATAATTTAATTACCGGAAATCAAATGAAAACAAAAATATTATTTCTGTTTATGACATTTTTGTATGTAATTGTCATTTCATCTTGCAAAAAAAATATACCGGAACCGATAATTCATGGAGATTCTCTAAAATGTGAAATTACAGAAGTTCAACCGATGACCGGTATTGTATTTTTTAGTAGCAACAGTACTTGCAGTATTTGGAATGATGTAATTTCGCTGGAATTTTCTTACCTAAATTTTAATGACATTGTAACAGATTCAGGTGTTTATGATTGGACAGCGGCAGAAAATTTATTAAATGAAATAGCATCAAGAAATCATCAAGCCATTTTAAGATTCAGATATACTTTTCCAGGCGAAGAAACTACAGTGCCTGATTATATCAAAAATTTGCCCGATTATAATGAAACTGTCGGTACATCGGAAGGACTACAAACACATTTTCCGGACTGGACAAACCAAGAGTTAAAAGACTTTACACTTGAATTTCATACAAAATTTGCCGAAAAATACGATAACGACCCGAGATTAGCTTTTATTGAAGTCGGATTCGGTTTATGGGCAGAATATCACATTTACGACGGTCCATTTGAGTTAGGCGTAACATTTCCTTCAAAAGAATTTCAAACTCAATTTTTCTATCACCTCGACTCAACCTATCAAAACTTATATTGGTTGGTTGGAATAGAAGCTCACGACGATGTTTATTCCCCAATCGGTAGCAACCCTTCTATCAAAGAAGATAACGTTTTCGGTTTGTTTGATGATTCTTTTATGCACCAAACACATTATGTTTGGAACGAATCGCTTTGGAATAAATTCGGTAGAGACAGATATAAAATTGCACCCTGCGGAGGTGAATTTAGTTATTATTCTACTTATGACCAACAACACGTTCTTGATTTGCCCGATGGTCCCTACGGTAAATCATGGGAAGAATTTGCTCAATCATTTCACATGACTTTTATTCTCGGCAATAACCAACCCAGATATCAAACACAAGAAAGAATTAAACAGGCAAGCATGGCAGCAGGTTATCAATTTGAAATAAAAAAACTTGAACTCACCGACCAATACACGATTGTAGAAGTCGAAAATACAGGAGTAGCACCCATTTATTACGACGCATACATCACGGTTAACAATCAAAGAGCTGACAAAAGTTTAAAATCTCTGATGCCGGGCGAAACACAAACATATACAATTAATATTGTTACCCAAGAACCGGTTTTGACAATCGAATGCGACAGGCTATTGTCCGGACAAACAATTCAATACAGTGCAAACATTGAAATTACAAAAAAATAAATCCAAAAGTTAAATAAATGAAAACTAAAAGTTGGTTACTTTATGCCTTAATTACAACTATTTTCTGGGGAGTGTGGGGTGCATTTAGTGAAATTCCCGAAAAAGCAGGTTTTCCGGGTACTTTAATTTATGTTTCATGGGCTATTACCATGATTATTCCTGCTCTTTTTTCATTAAAATCAATTAAGTGGAAAATTGAACACGATAAAAAGTCAATTCTATACGGTTTAATAATAGGTTTTCTGGGAGCAGGCGGACAATTGGTTCTTTTGGTAGGTGCTATTGTTAATGGTCCTGCTTATCTTATTTTTCCGATTATTTCTTTGTCGCCTGTTATTACAATATTTCTGTCTCTTTTGTTTCTAAAAGAAAAAGCTGATAAAAGAGCTTGGTTAGGAATAATTTTGGCATTAATTGCCATCCCTTTATTAGCATATCAAGACCCCCAAAATGCAGGCAAGGGCTATTTATGGTTAATTTTTGCATTGTTAGTTTTTTTGGCTTGGGGTCTGCAAGCATTTTTTATGAAAACCGCCAACAATTTTATGAAATCTGAAAGTATTTTTTTCTACATGACAATAACAGGGCTTTTACTTTCGCCCATAGCTCTATTTATGACCGATTTTTCGCAAAAAATAAATTACGGATTTTCAGGTATGTATTCTTCATTTTTGATTCAAGTATTGAACTCAATTGGAGCTTTAACAATAGTGTATGCCTTCAGATACGGAAAAGCAATGATTGTAAGCCCTATGACAAATGCCGTAGCACCTGTTGTTACAGTTGTGCTTTCATTAATTATTTATTCGGTTATTCCAAACTACATTGTAATTGCAGGAATGATTCTGGCAATAATTTCTACATTCTTACTTGCAAAAGAAAAAAATGAAACAGATTAAACAATTTTGTTCATAAATTTTTATCATAAAAAAATATTAATAAAAAAATGCAAAAAAAATTCTATTACACAATATTATTTACATTTATTGCAGTAGTTTATTCTGCCTGTCTAATTGATACCGAAAACGTTAAATTGTCCAACGGTAACTTAACCATTGAATTTAATAATTTATTGCATTCAAAATTAAGCTCAAATTATGCAGAAAATAACAGAAATTTAACAGAATTTTCTGCTTCAGAATTTATCACTGTTGAAAACAAAGAAATTAAAGATTTCATCTTTTTAGAAAAAATTGAGTCCGAATTTACTGATAAAATAGGCAAAGGCAAAATAACAATTATAAAAGGACTTTACAAAAACGATACTATTTCTGTCGAAAAAATCGTTGAAATAAAATCTTACGAAAATTTTCCGGATATTTTCTTTTTAAAAGTTAAATTCATTAATAAATCATCAGATTCTCTTTTAGTCCAAAATTGGGTAAACGGCAACTACATTTTAAATAAAAAACCAAATGACGATGTATTTTGGTCTTTTCAAGGAAGCTCTTCTTCAAAACGTGATGATTGGATAAAACCATTAGAAAAAGATTTTTATCAAGAAAACTATATGGGAATGAACAACTCCGATTATGGCGGTGGCATCCCTGTTTTAGATGTTTGGAGTTCTGATGTTGGCATTGCAATAGGACATACAGAGCTTGTTCCGAAGTTAAATTATCTTCCTGTTCGGACAGATAAAACAGGCAATAAAGCAATTATTGCCCAAGAATTCAAATGTAACGAACAGCTTGCTCCCGGAGATACTCTTTCAACATTTGAAACTTTTGTGGCAGCTCATACAGGAGATTGTTACAATCCTCTATCAGAATATTCAAAATTTATGCAGGCAAAAGGAATAAAATTTTCAGAACCTAACGACGAAAGTTTCGAAAGCATCTGGTGTTCATGGGGTTACGAAAGAAATGTTACTCCTGCCGAAATATTAAATACGCTCAATAAAGTTAAAGAATTAGGCATAAAGTGGGTTGTAATTGACGATGGATATCAAGTTGCAGAAGGCGATTGGAATTTGAATCCCAAAAAATATCCAAAAGGCAACATTGAAATGAAAAATTTGGTGGACAAAATTCACTCATTGGGACTGAAAGCCAAAATATGGTGGACACCGCTTGCTGCCGACCCTGAAACTGATTTTGTAAAAAATCATCGCGATGCAATTATTACCAACGAAGAAGACGTACCGCGATACATAACTTGGTGGGATGCCTATTATATGTCGCCTGCCGATTCGGCTACATTATACAAAACAATCGAAGATATTAAACTTTTTGTCGATTATTGGGGCTTCGACGGCTTTAAAATGGACGGACAACACTTAAACGCCGTACCACCCAATTATAATTGGAAACAAAAAGGAACAAAACCCATTGATGCCGTTGAAAAACTACCGGAATTTTACAAACTTATTCAAAATCAAACAGTTGGCAAAGATACAGATTTTGTTTTAGAATTATGTCCATGCGGCACATGTATGTCGTTTTATAATATGCCTTATGTTAATCAAACTG
Organism: Acetofilamentum sp.; assembly: GCA_020722645.1. Taxonomy (GTDB): domain Bacteria; phylum Bacteroidota; class Bacteroidia; order Bacteroidales; family JAFGUD01; genus JAFGUD01. The sequence continues at coordinate 14,513 of DYKL01000027.1, forward strand.
TAAGTTCAGACCCCACAAGCAGTCGTCAAATCAGAATAAAAGGAAAGGTTTACAAAGCTCTTATGCCAAATACAGCCTATTATGGCGATCATGTGGAGCTTTCCGATAATGGAAATGATTTTGCAAGTTCATTCGGAGTAGGTGCAGTTCTCGGCACAAAATTTACATACCCCAAAAATAACCCTACCGTTACTGCCGACTATCTCCTTACACCAGAAAAAGAAATTATTTGGAAAAAATGGTTTGGTCTGTACAATAAAATGATGCTTTCTAAAGAAAAATATCTCGGAAATTTATACGACATAGGTTTTGACAAGCCCGAAACTCACGTTATACAAAAAGCTGACACAATGTATTATGCGTTTTATGCAGATGAATGGAACGGAAAAATTGAACTTAGAGGTTTAAAGGAAGGAAAATACAAAGTTGTTGATTATGTTAATAATCTTGAATTAGGAACTATAACTTTTTCCGAACCTTTTATTGAAGTTAAATTTAATAATTATTTGCTGGTTGAAGTATATCCTGTAAAATAAAACAAATTTCTTAAAATTAAGTATAAATCTAAAAATCAGAATATTATGAAAACAAAAATTTTAAAATCATTTTTTGTGCTATTATTTATCATTATCAATACAAGTGCTTTTTCGCAAATAATCTTTCCGAGAGCCTTTGCTTTTGCAGTTGACGATTTAGGCTGGAATATCGGAAACGATGACGGCGACTTGGACAATCAAGGTCCATATCGAATAGGAATTGACCGTAAAATGGATTTGGAAAACTACAAACCAATTGTGGAAGTTGGCAAAGCTGTAGGTGTTCGTGTGCAAACATTGTTTGTACTTGCAGAAATGGACAGATTAAATATCTTACGACAACATCCCTCCACTACTTGGATGGGCAAGAACTGGGATAACACAAAAAATATCAGTCAAGAGCAAATTGATATTATGAATTATGTAAAAGATAATGCGGCATATATAGAATTTGGCTTGCACGGCGTTGGACACGAACACTGGGTAAACAACAAAAAAAACAGAGCCGAATGGTACAGCACAGATGATAATGCACCTTGGCCCGTAGATACAGTAAAAGCTCATATTCAGTGTTTTAAAGATATTATGGCACAATACGCACTTGATGAAGCTCACGGACAACGTTTTCCTGAAAGCTTTGTTCCAACAGCTTACGGTTATTATTGGAATCCGGGTGGTAGCTACAGCACAGGTAAATTATTAGCTGATAATGGTTTAAAATACGTTAATACATTATTTGATTATATCGAAGAATTAAATCCACCCAAAGAACCAAACGGCGGCGGTTTTGATAACGGTGTTATTGTTGTAAACCGCATCAATTACGGAAACGAATGGTGGCGTTTAAGCGCCCTGCCAACTGTGCCTCTCGAAAAACAAGAAAGCGACATTATCGAAACTCATTGGTCAAATTGGTTGGCTCAAGACGATTTTCTGCAAGCTCAAACAGTGCAAGAATTTGTGGAATACTATCAAATGGTGCAAAAATCAAAAGACCGCTATTGTGCTAAAAATACTGAACAATTTTTTTCCCAATGGCTCTATAATAAATACACTACCCTAACACAAAAAAGTAACAACGTTTATGAAATTGATAATACAAAAATGCCAAATGAAGCTTATTTCAATGATATTCTGGGTGTTATGGTTCTTAAAGTTTCACTAAAAAATAACGAACACGTCTCAATTGCAACGCTTAACGGTAAACCAATTCCTGCTTATTTTGAAGATTTTAATTGGGGCTATTTGTATCTGCCTGTGCTGAAACAAGAAAAATATGAACTGAAATACGAAATCGGCTCTTCAATGATGCCTTTGTTTGTTCTTAATAAAGGAACTTACAATGTTTATGACGTAACAAAAGACAAAAATAAAATTACTATTGATTTAGAAATGTACGGTACTCAAACACTTACAATTAAATGTGATAATCCCAAAACAATTTCTTCAAATAACAAAAACTTGATAATTATTTCTAATTCTTATGATAATTCTTCTAAAATTCTTTCAATTGAATTAAAAGGTGTTGATATTCAGGGTGAAAGAGGAATATTAACATTGTCTTATTAAATAACAAAAAACATTATTATTAACAAAAAAAAAAAAAATTATGAAAGCAATTAGTATTTATTTTAGTTTGATTATTTTGGCAATAACACAAGTTAATGCCCAAATAGCAATAGACGGCAACAATTCAGATTGGACTTCTGTTCCTACAATTGCTATTGAATCAACAGGTTTGACTGCTCTTAAAGTTTACGAAGATGCCACAAATTTATATTTTTATGTTGAAGGGACAATCGGAGAAAACAATGATTTTTATATTGATGCCGACAACAACACTTCAACAGGTTATGATGTTTCAGGTTACGATTTTATGTTTCAAAACGGCACTTTATATCAATATTCAGGCGACGGGACTTCTTGGATTTGGACAGATGTTACAAACGCAGAAGTACAATGGCAGGCAACCGTTTCGTTTATAGAAAACAAAGCACCCAAATCCATTATTAACATTTTTAACGGACAACTAAGGGTTTTATCTGTAACTATGGACGCAAGTTGGAATGAACTTTCAAAAATACCTGCAAGCGGCACTCCTGCTCTTTATACTTCACCGACTGCTGCTTTGTCAGTTTCTCCGGCAACTTTATCGGGTTACACTTATGTAGTAGGCTCCGGTCCGTCAAGTTCTCAAAATTTTACTCTTTCAGGTTCAAATTTAGACGGTTCGCAAGTTGCTGTTACTGCACCAACAGACTATGAAATATCTTTGGATAATTCAACGTTTTCAAATTCTTTAACTGTAAGCTATTCAGGTTCAACACTTGCAGATACAACTATTTACGTTAGATTAAAAGCAGGTTTATCTGCCGGAACATACAATAACGAACTTGTAACTTGTGATGACAACGGCTCAGCACCGGATGTAAGTGTTACAAACAACGGAGAAGTAACATCTGCAACAACCCCTGCTTTATCAGTTTCTCCGACAACTTTATCGGGTTACACTTATGTAGTAGGCTCCGGTCCGTCAAGTTCTCAAAA
>DYKL01000028.1 GCA_020722645.1 Acetofilamentum sp.
AAAAGTACGAGTTGTATCTACAATTGAATATTATTTAGTGGATTAGTTTTTTGATTAGATAATAATTGATAAAATTCTTTTCAATCGAATCTTATTCCAAAAAATTAATCAGTTTACTAAAGAATTTATAAATCTTTATTGTGATGAAAGTGATGTAATAAATTGGATAAAAATTGTAAAGCAAAACTCTGAAACAAAATCAGAAACTTAATTTCAATTTAAGCCAAAAATAACTTTCAAAAATCAAGATAAACTAATCTTTTCTCTAATATTTTTTAAAAGATCAGGTAATTCATTGAGGTTTCTAATGAGCAACGAGTTTGTTTCTTCAATAAATTTCAAATATCCAATTGCTGAACGACCGCATATAATTATGCTCATATCCTCACCCACATATTTTCGTAATTTCCGCAATTGTTTCCCAGTCCTAGGGTCATCGGAAGGATAAACTAAACTTAACAAAATGGCATTTACATTATTTGCTTTTGCGGCAGCGGATATTTCTTCGGCGGACAAATTTGCACCAAGAAATATTGCATTCCAACCAAAATCCATTGCAAACAAAGCTGAAATTAAAGCTCCGAGTTCGTGCAAAAATCCTTCGGGAGTTGTAGTTAAAATTTTGGGCGAAGTTATAGGATTTAAATTATTATCAATTAAACTTCCAAGGAAAGTACGCAAAACTGAAACGGCAAAATGTTCGTGAGTAACTCTAATTTTGCCATTTTTCCAAAGGTCGCCTATTTCTTCAAGAAGTGGAATTATAAAATCAATCAATAAACTTTGTTTGGGAAAATTTACGGAGCTTTCTAAAAGCAATTTTTCAAAATTATCATAGTCATAATTTGAAATATGTATAATGGATTGATCAATTAAACTTTGGAATTTGTCTAAATTTTGAGTGTTTTTTGTTGGGAAACTTGACTTATTTAGTACCAAATTCTTTAACTCTTCAATTGATAATTTTGCAATTGAGCCAATTGAATGCCCATTTTTCAATGCTTCCGAAAGCAGATTTAATTTATTAACATCTTCTTTTGAATACATTCTTCTATTGGTTTCAGTTCTTTGTGGAGTAACTGCAGAATATCGTTTTTCCCATGCTCTTATCGTGTGAATATTTAAGTTTGTCAAAAAAGAGACACTTTTTATGTTGTATTTTGATGTATTTTCCATATATAAATATAATAAATGTCTAAGATTTGTCAAGGTATTATTATTGGTTGAGTTATCAAAAACTACAAATATGCCATATATATCTAAAATAAATGGACAAATATTTTTCGATAAAGAATGGATTATTGAGTTAGAATTATATAAAACAATGACTTAACTAAAAGTTAGACAAAGACAATAATGAATCAGAAAAATAAATAATATATAGACAAAACCTTGACAAAGTTATATAAGCTTTGTATTATTGCTAAGAAAATTGAAAAAATATAGACAAATAAATTTATTTTTATTTCAGATAAACTCTTAACTAATATTTAATAAATAAAAAAATTAAATCCATTGGATGAGGTATTTGAGTTCTTTTCCAAACCAGAAAATCTTGGTAAAATTACTCCAAATTGGCTCAAATTTAATGAAAAAGTTAAAGGTCTATACACAAAGTGGTTTGAAAGAGAAATTTTCGGAAAAGTTAGATATATGAATTTTAATGGTGTAAAAAGAAAATTTGATATTCAACAATATATATCAAAGTTTTAAACTAATTTATACAAAAAACAAAGAGATAATAAAATGAAAAATATAAAAGCAATTTTGACAATAGTTCTTATTTCGGCAAATCTATTTGCACAATCGAAGTATATTAAAAGTTAGTTGAAATATTCTTAATAAAAAAAAGAAAAGGACTCCAGAAATTGATAAATTAAAATACCAAATAATAATAAACAATTAAAGGAGTCCCGAATGCAAAATAATGAAAAAACAAGAAAAAATCTTGTATGGTTTTTAGAACAACAATTAGACATTCAATTGGATATGTTAAAACATCAGACAGACAGAAATAATAAAATTAGTAATCAATCAACTCTTGGAAGATGAAGTGCACCAAAAAGCTGGTTACAAATATGCACATGGTTCACATCTTTATAGTCGTTGGGGTTCAAATCCGGGAAGTATAAAAATAGGAGATGAGCGAGTAAAAATGGAAATACCAAGACTCTATAATAAAGAGCGAAAATGCACAGAAGGTTTGGAGAACTATAACAAAATAAAAGAGACAGAGATATCACCAGAAAAACTAATGAGTAAAATATTATTTGGTTTAAGTCAAAAGAATTACTCAGAGTTAGCAAGAACCACGGCAGAAAGTTTTGGATTTAGTCAGTCGTCAATAAGTAGAGAATTTATAGAATCCAGTGCCAAAGCCTTAGAGGAATTTGAACAAAGAGATTTAGGAGAATATGATTTTATAGGTTTAGCCATTGATGGTAAATACTTACGTAAAAACCAAATAGTAATAGCCCTTGGAATAACAACTGAAGGGATAAAAATTCCACTTGGTTTTATAGAAACAACAACGGAAAACCACTTGTCTATAAAGGGTTTGCTAAGTAATTTAATAAAAAGGAATTTCAATTTCACAGAAGGTATTTATGTTTTAATTGACGGAGCAACCGGTTTGAAAAAAGCAGTAAAAGAGACTTTTGGGAAATATGCACTTATCCAAAGGTGTACTTGGCATAAACGAGAAAATGTAGTTAGTTATTTACCAAATGAACAACAAGAGCATTACAGAGGCAAACTACAAAGAGCTTACCTTGAGCCAGATTATCAAACAGCAAAACGTAAGTTATATGAAATACGAATAGAATTAGAAAAAATAAATCGCTCAGCAGCCAATTCACTTGACGAAGGATTGGAGGAAACACTAACTCTACACAGTCTTGGATTGGTAGAACAGCTTGGGAAAAGCTTATTAACAACAAACGTTATTGAAAACCTAAATTCACAACTTGCCGGATATGTTGGGAAAGTGAAAAACTGGTCGTCATCTAAAATGAGAGCCAGATGGGTGGCTACTTCTCTTATGCAAATTGAACAGAGAATGAGAAGAATAAATAATTATGAAAAACTAAACTTGCTTAGAAGTGCTATTAAATCAAAATTAAATTTAGAACAACAGAGAGTTGCTTAAACAATAATGGAGTCCTTAATTTCAACTAAGTTTGACTTTTCATCATTTTTTAAAGTATATTTGACAATTATTATTTTAGGTAATAGTTTTTTTTATGGAATCTTTAATCATTTTTATAATAGTGCTAACTTTAGGATACATAAGCAAAAATTTTATCTTCAGTAATATACAAACTCGTTATTACGTGCCTTCTGGAATTGAGTATATATTTTTAGGAATTATAATCAGTCCAGCATTTTCGAGATGGTTTAGCTACTTTTTTAACTTCACTTACCCAAATGTGGTTTCTCCCGAAATGATTAACCAATTAGTTCCTGGAATTGCCGCTGCAATTGGTTTTATTGGGTTCATTTATGGATTGAATTTTAACTTAAAAAATATCGGTCACTCTGAACCCGAACATTGGCGATTAGCACTATTCGAAATCTTCTTTTCTTTTTTAATAATTGGTGGAATTTCGTTTGGAGCATTCAATTTCTTTTGGGGAAACGTAAGCAACCAAAACAGTATTATTGCTGCTTCTTTTGCTTTAAGCGTTATTGGTGCTCTTTCATCTAACTTTATTATTAATTCACTTATCAGTAGAAACAAAGTTTCTGGAAAAGTTGGCATTTCATTAGCAAACTCATCCCTAATTAACTCAAATTTGAACATATTTTTATATGGATTATTATTTGCCATTTTACATATTGGGGCAAATTCTTATTTTACAATTTCGGCTGTTGAATGGATTGTAATAAGCATTGTTCTCGCTTTTCTTATCGGATTTCTCTTTTTCATCTTTATAGGAAGAGAAACTGACGAAAATAAATTGTTTGTCGCTGTTTTGGGAATCGTGATTTTCACAAGTGGAATTGCATATTTTCTAAACTTTTCACCTTTATATATGAATTTTATTCTTGGAATGATGATATCAAACATTTCCAAAATTGCAACCAAGATTAAAGAATCACTCGAACGACTTTTACAACCGATGAGCATTTTAGTTGTTGTAATGGCTGGTTTTATTTGGGTTCCTCCAAGTTTAACCGTTTTTATTGCTGTTGTGTTGGCTTTTATTGCATTGCGTTTTGTTGCAAAATCATCTGCAGGATTTATGGCTTATCATTCTGCATATTCACACGATCACCTTTCTCCAAATATCGGGAAAGGTTTAATGTCGCTTGATACTGTAGCTTGTGCAATGGTTATAGATTATGCAAACGTTTATAATAACCAATTTACACCAATAGTTGTAAGTGCAACTCTAACTTCCGTTATTCTGTTTAACATAGTCGGCTATTCAATGTCAAAAAATCTGCTCGTAGATGTTGGCGAAATTACAGGAGAAGCAAAATGATACCTGTTTTACGTCGCTTGATTATAATTAGTATTTTGTTTGGAATTATTTTATTTATTCAATCAATTCAGGTTGAAACAATTTCGGGAATAAATCCAAAAACTTTAGCCGTACTTGGTTTTTTAATTTTAGCTTCTTTTACAACTGGCGAAATTCTATCATACTTAAAACTCCCCAGAGTTATTGGGTATCTTTTAATTGGACTTATTTTTGGACCTTATTCAACAGAAATGCTCCAAATTCCTTTCCTAAAAGTTTTAAGTTTGGATGTAATTAAAGATTTGAGTTTAATAAACACAGTAACTTTAAGTGTTATTGCCTTAACTGCTGGTCTCGAATTAAAACTTGCCGAAATCAATAAATCGGTAAAATCAATTTCCCTCATTTTAGGGTTAAAGACTTTATTAATGTTTATCCTTATTCCAGCAACAATTTTTGCACTTGCTCCATTTATTCCATTTTTGGCAAATGCTGGCTGGAAGGCATCTTTAGCTGCTGGATTGTTAATTTCAGTTATTGCAATGGGAACTTCAATTGAATTAACACTTGTTGTTGCAAACGAGGCAAAAGCTAAAGGAAAGTTTATCGATTTAATTCTCAGTTCGGCAATTGTTAAGGATGTTATTGTTATTCTTTTACTTGCCATTAGTTTAACAATCTCAACTTCGTTACTAAATCCTACTTCGCAGTTTGATATTTCCTTATTTTCAGCTCTTGGAATTGAGTTACTACTTTCAATTATGATTGGTGGAATTTTTGGAGTTTTACTTATTGCTTATTATAAATATGTTGGAAAAGAGATTCTACTTTTCCTTTTGGCATTTATCGTTTTGGCAAGTCAACTTTCAATTATTATGCACCTCGAAACACTTATTGTTTTTGTAGCAGCTGGTTTTGTTGTGCAAAATTTTTCTACTTTTGGTGAAAAGTTTCATCATCCTTTGCTTAAACTTTCACTTCCAATATTTATTACATTTTTTACAGTTGCTGGAGCAGCAATTGATATAACTTCACTTCAATCTGTAATTTTAGTTGGTTCCGCAATTGTTGTTGTTAGGAGCATTGTGTTATATTTTTCGGTTAATACAGCAGCAAAAATTGCTAAAGAAGTAACAAGTGTTAGAGATTATGGTTGGGTTGGTTTCCTTTCTATTGGTGGATTGATGCTTGGCGTTGCAATTATTATTGAACAAAAATTGCCTGGTTTTGGAACTCAACTTAAGCCTTTAATTACTTCAATTGTGGCTATAAATATATTTCTTGGACCAATTTTGCTAAAACTTATCCTTAATAAAATTGCTTTGGCAAAACCAGAGGATGTTGAAACACAATTAGAAGATGTTGCTAAAATAGTTGCCACAAAAGAAGAAAAGGTTTATTCCGCTAAGTTCAAAGAACCAAATTTATCAGACGCAAAATTGAATAAATCGTTATTTGCAATTTTGCTAAAACTAAACGACATTCTAAAAGTCTTTAATAATAAGTTTATTTATAGCCGAACTGAAGAATCTATTGAATTGGTTTTGACTGTTAGCGAAAAATACACCGATAATTTAATTGTAATAAACAGCATTTTTAAAGAAGAAAATTTTGATTCGCAAAAGCTAATTAACAAAATAATCGATTTGAAATCTGAGCTTTCAGAATATTATCTTTTCCTTTGTGATGAAAGAAAAATTAGCGAAAACAACATTCTTAAACTCGATCCACTTGTAAAGGATTTGTTTAATTCACTTGTAGATTTAACCGACGGACTTACTCGAACATTAAACATTGATTTAGAAAACAGCTTCATTTATCAATCTCCAAACGATAAATTTCGCGATAAGTTTTACAAAAATGCTTCACGAATTAAACTTGTAACTATGTCTTTTTTTCAAAAAAATTACAAACTGAAACGTGTTGTTGAGTATAAAAATCTTGCAAAGTACTTTTTAGTTGGCAAATCGTCTTCCGAAATATTGGAAACCATTAACCTTGTTGGTGCAGAACGACTAACAACTTTAAAGAAAATTCACACTTTGTTTACCAGCTATTTTGAGTATTTGGATGAATTAATTTCGTTTTTATCTCAAAATAAAAACAAAGCGGATTCAAAAGAAATATTTTCGGAAAAGTTGAAAAACTTGCATCAAACATTTACAAGCGAAATTAGCATTTACAGAACTGAAATTCACAATACAACCAATGAAATAATTTCGCGATTAACTTATGCTTTGGCAACTCCTTTTAATGGACTTTTGGAAGCGCTTGAAATTGCCGGGACTTATAAATTTAATTCGCAAAAATATAAATACTCCACTTTATTCAAAGAAAGCGAGGCAAAAAAGGATTTAACTTCTGATGCAATTCGCCATTGGGTAAATTTTTATCACGGTTATTTGGGAATTATTGAAAAAGAATCATACTTATATAAAATCAAATTTGACTTAACAAAAATTGTAAACGCATCTTTAATAAATATTTCGAAAGAAATTAACGAAAATTTGAGGGAAGTATGCAGCAAATTAACAATCGAAATTGCTGATTTTAGAAAATTGCTTAACTCAATTGAAAAAAATGACGATTTGCAAAGTCAAGTGAACATTTCCAAAAACAAGTTCTTTGTTTCTACAATAAGATTTTACACGCAACATCTCGAAAATATAAAAAGAAGCAAAAAGCTTAATTTATTGTTAGAAAAATTGATGAAAGATTTTTCGGAAGTTTCGGCACACATTCCAGAAGAAATATTATTGCTTGAAGATTCTGATTTCAAATTTGAAGAACGAATTCCTCAATTTGTAAAGTTAAAATCGATTCATCTTAGAAAAATTACCAAATCCATTTTGGAGCAAAAGTTTTTACGCGAAATGGGCGAAGTAAACGAATTGCTTTTAAATCATCTCAATTTGACAATTATTGAACTTAAGAATCTGTATTCAATCGTTTCATATCATTTCAAATCTGCCGAAAATGAGCTAAAAGAGAATAATGGCAAAAATTCGCAACTCGCTTTAGAGTTGCACCTTTCTCTAAATGATAAACTTGAATACAGAATTGACCAATTAAGCAATCAAATTGACCAACTTGAAAGCAATATAAATACTAAAATTTTGGAAAAAGTTAAGTTTACAATAAGCGAGCTTTCAAAATATATTTCTGAAAATTCGCTTTTGAAAACAAGTATCTATATGAAAAAAGATACTCATATTAAAAAAGCTATTATTCGTTATAATGACAATTTTTCTCAACTTAAAAGGTTAATTAGAAAATATCATATAATTTCCCAAAGAAATTATCGAAAATATTTACAACCTTCTGTAAACCGATTTTTGCACAAACTCAACTTGTTCAATCCAATTGAATCTGTTTTAATGAGTGAAACTACACTTATAAATGAAGAAAGAATTAAAAAATTACCATTTCTTTACAGAAAACTATTTGATGGAACAACTATTGAATCAGACGATTTTTTTGTACAAAGCGACCAACTTGAAACAAAAATACTCACTTCAATTAAAAATTTTACGGAAGGCAAGTTTTCGTCAACTGTTTTAATTGGCGAACCTGGAAGTGGCAAAAACACATTAATTAATTCAATTATTAATAGATATTTAAACAATTACACACTTGTTAGATACGAATTTAAGAAAACTTGTAGCTCAAGTGTTGAGTTTGTTTCGGTTATTGCCGAGCTTTTAGGATTTAGTAACAATCTTAAAATTGAAGAATTAATTTTAAGTATGAACGATAGAAACAACAAAAAAGTGATAATTCTCGAAAATATCGGTCGTCTTTTCTTTAAAAAAATTAATGGTTTTGAAGCTATTAAAACTTTTTCTTACATAGTTTCTTCAACTTCAAAAAATATTTTTTGGCTTTGTTCAATTGGCAAACATCCTTGGACTTTTATTAACAACAGCTTTGAACTTGATAGAATATTTTTTAGCAAAATTGATATTTCGGTTTTTCACCGTAATGACATTAGAAATATAATTCTAAATAGGCACAGCGTTACTGGTTACAGTTTGTTTTTCAAAACTGATGAATTTGGCGAATTAAAGAACAAATTGCTAAAAGGAACTACTGTTGAAGATGAGCAAAAGAAACTTAGCAACCACTTTTTTAGCAAATTGGAAGAATTTGCCGAAGGGAATATTATTTCTGGAATGTATTATTGGTTACAATCCATTAGTGAAGTTAAAGGAAATACGCTAATAATTGAACCACTGCGAAAAATACAATTTGCAATTTTAGATAAGTTGGAAGATATTTATTTACTAACTTTGTCCGAAATATTAGTCCACGAAACATTTACAGATGTTGAACATTCGCAGCTTTTTGACGTAAATGTTGAAGTAAGTCGCGAAATTCTTGGTTATCTTGTAGCATTAAATATTCTTTATATTGACCAAATTGAATTTATGTCAAACAGATATTTTCTTAATAAATCGATTTACAAATTGGTGGAAAAAGAACTAATTAAACGAAATATGATATAAAATGATAAAAAATATTTTTCTAATATTATCCTTGTTTAGCAGTTTAATAATTGCCCAAAATTCAAACTTACCCATTAACGATACTTTGGCAATAAGCGATAGCTTATCAAAAATTGATGAACCCGTTTTAAAAAATGATTCAATTAAACCTGTAGTTTTTTACCAAAGTGAATTTCTTAATACAGATTCTGTTAAGCAAAACAATAAATTAACTTCCGACACAACTAATGTTGCAAAAAAAGATAATATTTTACCTCAATTTAAAATCCCAGAACTAAATATTTTTAAGGAAATTAATTTTTTCACATTTCTTGAGTTATTTTTTCTCGTTTTAATCAGCATTGGCATCACAAAACTTATCGATTTTGCGAGCAAAATAAATAATCTTAAGCAAAGGATTGTTTTCTTTAAAGTTCTTTTTGGAACTATAAAAGCAATTATTTGGTTCGTAGTTTTTTATATCGTTTTTAGCACAATAATGCCAAATAGTAACGAATTTATCTTTTTACTAATACTAATTGTCTTTATTATCATAACAATTGCTCTAATTCCGTTAATCAAAAATTTTATTGGTGGAATTTATCTTTCTATAACAATGCCATTTAGCGTTGGTGATTTTATAAAAATTGGCGAATTTGAAGGTGAAGTTGAAAGCATCAATTGGAAAGATGTTGTTTTAATTTCAGAAGGTTCAAATATTTTAAGCATTCCCAACAGTTTGTTTCTTGTAAATACAATTTCCAATTTTAAGCGACAACAGAAAGAGCAACTTGTTTCAATTACTTTTGATATTCCTTTTAAACACGAACCAGAAAAAGTGATAAACATAATTTATGAAGCAGCCCTTTCATCGCCTTATTTTTACTCCAAAATGAAACACAAAGTTTTGCTTATTAAAAATGATTTTATTTCTCAAAAACGAACTTTTCAGCTAAATGTTTATATTATAGATGTAAAGTTTACAGACAATTTAATTCACTCTTTAAATATGGTTATTAATCGCGCAATTTCTGAAAATAAATAAGCACAAATGGAAACAAATCAAAACACAAGTAAAATATTATTCATTTCCAAAATTTTGGTTATTGTTGCAAGTATTATTGGCTTATCTGCCATAATTTTAGAATATGGATTTAAAACTTCACCCCCAATTGCCATAATTCTTCATCGCGTTTCACTTGGCGTTGTCGTTTCGTTTTTCCTTTATCAAGGCGTTAGTTTCGCTTATGCCTATCCGAAAAAAGAATATATAAAAAGTCATAAAGTTGAGCTTTTTATAATCTTAATTTCATTCTTGGAAATTATTCTCTCGGTCTTTGATTATAGTATAATTGCACGAATTGGATACTTTTTTAATTTCAAAGATATTGCGTTTCTTTACATTGTTTTTGCTCAATTATTTATAGTTTTAGGTTTTATTCTTGGCGGATTGCGGTTCAACCAAAACATTCTGCAATTAAAAATTCATCCTTCACGACTTTTTATCCTAAGTTTTTTAGTTACAATATTTGTCGGAACTCTTTTGCTAATGCTTCCCGCTGCAACTACTGCTGGCAAAATTAGTTTTATTGATGCTTTGTTTACTTCCACAAGTGCAGTTTGTGTAACAGGTTTAATCACTCAAGATACTGCAACTTATTTTACTACTTTTGGACAAGTTGTTATTATGCTGCTTTTCCAAATTGGTGGATTGGGTTTAATGACTTTTACTACGTTTTTTGCGTTATTTCTTTCTGGTGGTTTAGGAATTAAAGAGCGCATTCTTTTACACGATTTGTTGGATGAAGATAATATTGGACAAATTACAAAAGTACTTTCATTTTTAACTCTTTCAACTTTTGTAATTGAACTTATTGGCGCTGTAATTCTTTATTTTAGCATTCATACCCAAGTTCCAAATCAATCAGATGCAATTTTTCTTTCGGCATTTCACTCCGTTTCAGCTTTTTGTAATGCAGGATTTTCGCTTTTTTCTATGGGATTAATGGATAATTTGGTTATTGGAAATCATGTTTTTACTCTTACAATTGCTGTTTTAATCATTTTAGGCGGTTTGGGATTTCCAACAATTTTAGCTTTATGGACTCGATTTACCAAACGGAAAAAACTTGCAATTCAAAAACGAAACTCACTGCAAACCAAAATAGTACTTATTACAACTTTAGGTTTACTCGTTTTAGGAACAGTGTGGATTTATACTTTTGAACTTAATAACACAATCAAAAATTTAGGATTTCTTGAAAAACTTAGTGCATCTTTTTTCCAATCGGTTACAACAAGAACTGCTGGTTTTAATACACTCGATTTTGGACAAATGGGCGTTCCTACAATTTTAATGGTTTTATTTTTAATGTTCGTCGGTGCTTCACCTGGTGGAACTGGCGGTGGAATTAGAACAACAACTTTTGCAATTATGTACATTGGAACAATGTCCATTTTGAGGAACCATAAAGCAACTCATTACGGAAATAGAACTATTCCAAAAGAAATTATCGTAAAAGCATTTATTAAAACATTTTTTAGCATTGCAATAATTTCAGTTGGAATTATTGCTCTTACAATTACCGAAAAGCAAGATTTACTCGATATTATGTTCGAAACATTTAGCGCTTTTGGAACAGTTGGTTTATCAAGAGGTATTACTGGCGAATTAACAGTTTTAGGTAAAATTATAATTTCGGGTTTAATGTTTATTGGTCGTGTTGGACCGCTTTCGTTTATTTACAGCATTTTAAAGCCAATTGAACAACCAAATTACGATTTACCACAAGAAAATATTTCAATTTTATAAAGGAAAGTAAAATGAGAAAGAAGTTTGCAGTTATTGGTTTAGGCGATTTTGGATGGAGCGTTGCTATTTCTCTCGCAGAAAGAAACGCCGAAGTTGTTGCCATTGACCAAGATATGAACATTATTGAAGAAATTAAAGATAAAGTTACTTATGCAGTTCGTATTGATTCAACTGACGAAAAAGCACTTCGTTCGCTCGGTTTAGAAAAAATTGATGCAGTAATTGTTTCTATTGGAACTAACTTTGAAAACACAATTTTAACTTCGGTGCTTTTAATGAACATTGGAGTTAAAATGGTTATCGCACGTGCATCTTCCAAAATACAAGAAACAATTCTAAAAAAACTTGGCGTTCATCAAATTATAAACCCAGAACTCGAAATTGCAGCCAAAGTTTCTACAAGTTTAATTAACGAAGATGTTTTAGATTATCTCGATTTAGGCGATGGATACGCTATTTTCCAAATTAACTCACCAACCGAATTTGTTGGGAAATCACTAAACGAGATTGAATTACGAATTAGATTTAATGTGAATTTAATTACAATTAAACGACAATATAAAATTGAAAACGAAGAAACTTCAACAACAGATGTCCGCGATAGAATTTATGGAGTTCCCTCTGCAAGTACCATTATTGAAGAAAATGATAAACTTGTGCTTTTTGGTCGTGAACGCGATATCAAAAAGATACTTGATTTGAAATAAAAAGCAGATAATTGGAATAGTGGAATAGTGGGAAAATGGAAAGATGTGATTTACTTAAATCACTTGTAAAAGTGTTAGAGTATAGTTACCACTCAACGAAACTGGAAACTGCCTGCTGGAGTTTGGAAAGCGACTACTGGAAGCAATAAAACATTAAATAGGGCGTAATAACGCACTTCTATTGGCTGTAATACAATATTATGATTTAGGGAATAGCTATTACAAGCCTAATCAACTCAAAACAATATCAATCAGCTAATTTAACTTCTAGTTCAAGGTCTAAACTACTTGCTTCGGGGCGATTTATTCCGCCACCTTTTCCACTACCTCTGCCCTGTCCGCCACCTGTTTGCATTCCACCTTCTGTTTCTGAATTTCTTCTAACCGATTCCATATCAATTTTGCCACTTTCTAACAAAATTGTTACCATTTCATTTGGATAAATATCAATTGGCATTGTTGCTAAACTATTATTTCCAATAGGAATTTTAGCTTCATAAACAAATTGCTGATTTTGAGTTCCAATTTTAATTTCATATCCATTATTACTGTTAATTGGCGATACAAATATCATTTCTTCATCTTCATTAATTAGCGAAAATTCGTTTTGGTTTTGCATCAATGTTTTAACAGAAACATCAAAATCATTTTCCTCATTTTGAGCTCTATTTTTTCCCATTAAATTACGTGGAGAAGTTTTTGTCCTCTGTTTTGGATATTGCAATCCAACTTTCAATCCACCATTTTCTGGTTGAAACCAAATTGTTAATCCCATAGAAAGCATTTTCATGGAATTAGCTTTGTTAGCAGTTGCTAAACAGATATATAAATTTTTATCATCATTTTGGAAACCGACAGCAATATTTTCTTCTTCAAAATATTTTAATTTACCGTTCCAATCATCTTGGTTTCCATCAACAACAATACTATTTTGTAATAAATTACTTTGAATTATTTCAGTTGAACTACATCCAAAAAATCCAAAAACGAACAAAATTGCAAAGCCAATAATTTTAGTTTTCATTTAATTTTCTCATTCTATAATTGAGTTAAAATACACCGAATCAACATATTTTTCATTAGCTCTGCTAAATATCAACAACTGCCGAAACAAAGCCTGCTACAAATTTACCAAATTGCAAATCAATTGGTGTAGGATTTTCTTCAATATATTAAATTTTTCCTTTCATGGACGGTTAAGGTAAATTAATAAAACAATTTTAATTAGGCGTGTTTGTAACGCTATTTTTATGCCATAATTATTTTATGGAACTTTAAATTTTAACGTAATTAATGTTGGAGTAACGGCTGGAAAAGATAAGGAACCAATCAAAAAAATCTGCGTTCCTATTTCTTTTTATAATAGGAACGCTAATAATTTAAATTATCTTATTTCTGGAGTAATAGCTTTACAATTTTCCCAATATCGCTATTATCTATATAATTTCCATAGACTTTGTCTTTTCCCTTAATTGCATCTAAAAATTTTGAACTTCCAGCACCTTTTGCATAAAATGGAACGACCATATTTGTGTGATCGTGTGAAAACCACTCAACTGATGGTAAATTACCTTTTCCATTGTTTATAATTGGTTTCCATAATTTTGAAATATCTCCATTTTCGGCTTTATTTGAACCAGGTCCAAACAAATATCCAGTTTCGTGGTCGGCGGTAACTATAATTAAAGTTTCATTCCAACTACTATTTTCCTCAACCCAATTGCAAGTTGCAGCAATTGCATCGTTAAAATCAATTTGCTCTTCAATTGTTCGGTGTAAAAGATTATTATGAGCAACCCAATCAATCGCACCACCTTCGCTCATCATTACAAATCCGTTTGGATTATTGTCTAAAATGTTTATTGTTGCAAGAGTCATTTCGGTAAGTGTTGGAATTTCTTCATTTAATGGAGCGGAAAATGGCATTCCATTATCCAAAGAATCTTTTCGCTCAACTTGAGTTGACTGCCCACTTTTGAAAACTCCAATAACTCTTTTTGGTGTTTCACCTTTCATATATTTTTGGAATAATTCCCTATCCTCAATTAATTGCCAATTGTCATTTATTCCATCATTATCAGCATCTGAACCAGCTTTTCCCTGATTAAGCAAATTCCAAACTTCTCTTCCACCAACATAATTAAATATTTTTTCGTTATTATTTTCACCCGATTTATCACCATCTTTTATATCATAGGCTTCTTTATCACCAATAAACCGCTCGTTTGTTGATTTAATTGGAGTTCCATCGGGATTATAAAATGGATGTCCACCGCCCATAATTACATCTACTTTGC
The DNA here is from genome assembly GCA_020722645.1 of Acetofilamentum sp. Classification (GTDB taxonomy): domain Bacteria; phylum Bacteroidota; class Bacteroidia; order Bacteroidales; family JAFGUD01; genus JAFGUD01. The sequence continues at coordinate 14,767 of DYKL01000028.1, forward strand.
TATCCATAATCATTTCTTTTGCAATTGCTTTGTATTCATACCGGCTTGGATTATGTGCAACAAAAGCTGCTGGAGTAGCGTTGCTAAATGGAACTGTTGAAACAACTCCAGTTGATTTATTAAAACTTTCGGCAACTTCTAAAACTGTTTCAACTTTGTTATTTAATGTATCAACTGATAGGTTGGCTTTTTTTGTTTTAACACCAGTTGCAATTGCCGTACCAGAAGCCGCAGAATCTGTCGGTTTTTTTAGAATAAAGTTAAAATTTGCCCAAGCTGAGTCGGGATTATAAATTCCTCCGCCAATCATAAATGTGGTCATTCCTAATTTTACTGGAAATGATTCATAAACTTGTTTTCCCAATTCGCCATAAAGATAGTAATTTGTAACATTTATGTGATTAAATCCCATTCCATCACCAATAAAGATTATTACGTTTTTCGGAATTTCATTTTGAGAATAAGAATTTTCGGCAATAATAAACAAAAATGCAGTAATTATCATAAATCTGATTAAGTATAATTTCATAATTTTCTTCCATTTTTAATAAAATAACTTCCCAAAATTACTTAAATGCAAACTTAATTATTTTAGTTTTTGGCATAAAACAATAAGAGATATACTATCTTTATTAAGATTTGTATATTTGAAACAAAAATTTGAGATAATATGACAATTAATGAAATTCAAAATGAAATTGTAAAAGAGTTTGAAACAGTAACCGAATGGGATGATAAATACGCCCGTTTAATTAAATTTGGACGCGATTTAGCTCCATTTCAGAAGAATTTAGAACCGACAAAAACAAAATTGAAGGTTGCCAATCGCAAGTTTGGTTAAACGCATCTTTTGTTGACGGTAAAGTAATAATTTACGCCGATAGCGATTCCTCAATTGTAAAAGGTTTGGCTGCATTGCTGGTTAAAGTTTACTCAAATCAAACGCCAACCGAAATTCTTGCTTCACCGCCAAGTTTTCTAAACAAAATTGGAATTGACAGCCATCTTTCACCAACTCGCAAAAATGGACTTGGTGCAATGTTAAAGCAAATTCAACTTCACGCAGTTACTTTTAACGCATTAAATAGAAAGTAATTATGAATTTGAGGAAGTTAATTGGAGTTTTGCACAGAGATATTGGCTATGTTGCCTTTTGCACTTACAATTATTTTTTCAATTTCTGGAATTGCGGTTAATCACATTGATGATTGGAATCCAAATTATATTGTTTTAACTGATTCGGTTAAAATTAAGCCAATTATTGACTCAGTTTTAACTGCAAATGAAACCAAAATTTATGTTCTTTCGCAGTTAAATATTACGGATTCTGTTAAAAGTACTTTTCGCAAAAGTCCAATTGAGATTGATATTTTCCTCGAACGCAAAACTATTTCGGCAAATATTGAAACTGGAAATGTTACTATTGAATCTGTGAAAAATAGAGAAGCTTTCAAAATGATGAATTTTCTGCATTTGAATAACCCCAAAAGAATTTGGACTTGGGTTTCTGATATTTTTGCAGCTTCGTTAATTATACTTGCACTAACTGGAATGTTTATATTAAATGTTAAAAATGGCTTTTCTGGTCATGGAAAGTGGTTTTTTTGCTTGGACTTTTGATTCCAGTTTTATTTTTATTCCTTTATTATTAGTCATTTTGGATAAATAAATGAGAAATTTTCAAATACCAGATAAATATAGAAGTTTGGTCATTTCTGAAATAAAAACCGAACGAAAAAAGAACGACCCAAAAGGCAAAGATTACAGTCCATCAATCCTAAATTTTGGGAAAATACGATTTCACATTGCTCGTCATTTTGGATTTTGCTTTGGAGTTGAAAACGCAATTGAAATAGCATATAAAGCCATAAACGAAAATAGTGGCAAACGCATTTTTCTGCTTAGCGAAATGATTCACTGGTGAAACAAGGAAAATTTTATACCCAACTCACCCTAAAACCCTTCTCTTAAAAAGAGAAGGGTTGGAGATGAGTTTTTGGGAATAAGTCAATACAAAATTATGTGGATATTAGTACTCTTTGATTTACCAACTGAAACAAAACAAGAAAGGAAAGCATATTCTCAATTTAGAAAAGAGCTATTAAAAGATGGCTTTTCGATGTTTCAGTTTTCGATTTATCTACGACATTGCTCAAGCCGTGAAAACCGCGATGTTCACATAAACCGAGTTAAAAAAATTATGCCAGAAAAAGGGAATATTGGAATTTTATCAATAACTGATAAACAATTTGAAATGTTAGAAATTTATGAAGGAAGAAAGCTGATGGCTTTATTGAGCCACATCAGTTAGAGTTGTTTTAAAACAAAGTCTCTCCCCTTTTGGGAAATGAAATGACAAATAAAACAACTAAAAATTATAGCAATTTCTAAATCCCTCTTTTTTAAGAGAGGGATTTAGGGTGAGTTTCAATATTTTTAAACAAAAAATGCCTTATTTTTTGAATTCTAAAAAGCAACCTAAATCATTGAAAGACAATAAGTTAGGCATAGCTACGCTGTTTTAAAAATATCAAATAACAATTAGAAAGCAAATCACAACATAACGGCAATGTTAAAAAGTCTTAATTACATTGTTTTTTCGGTAGTAACAATTTCTGATTCCATAATTACATCATAAAAATATCCCGTACCAAAATCTTTTGCAAGAGCAATAGTTCCTTTTACAACAACTACATCGCCAAGTTTAACTTTGTCATTTGTAGTAACTGTTAAATCAATTGTTTTATCGCTACTTTGTAATTTATTTTTAGAATCTATACATTCTTAACATCAAATTTTTCAAGGATTTCTTTTACTTCTTT
>DYKL01000438.1 GCA_020722645.1 Acetofilamentum sp.
TTTTTTTGTTGTGATTTTCAATTATTTAATTTATTTTTGTTCAGGAATTGCTGTATAAAATAACCATTTTTGTTAAAATAACGAAACTTTTTCTAATTTTGCAGACGAAACGAATATGATTAAAGTATAATCACACAAATAAATAATTATCATATAAGTTACATTTAACCATATTAAATTTTTAAAAAAATAAACACATGAAATGATTACATCGCTTGTCATACAAAATTATGCATTAATTGACAACCTTAATATTGATATAAACGGAGGTTTATCAATAATTACAGGAGAAACAGGTGCCGGAAAATCAATTATTCTGGGTGCAATGTCTCTTATTCAGGGGCAAAGAGCTGACACAAACATTATTGGCGATGTTTCTAAAAAATGCCTTGTTGAAGCTATTTTTGACATATCTGATTATAATTTGCAGGATATTTTCAAACAAAACGACATTGAATATTTCGAAAAAACTATTATCAGACGCGAAATTTCACCCGAAGGTCGTTCGCGTGCTTTTGTAAATGATACTCCAGTTAATTTATCTACTTTAAAAGAAATTACCGAAAAACTTATTGATATTCATTCTCAGCACGATAATCTTGATTTAAACAGCACTGTTTTTCAAACCGAAGCTCTTGATTCTTTTGCAAAAAACAAAGAAATTATAATTAATTATCAGATTACTTTTAACAAATTCAAATCTTTAAAAACAGAACTTAACGAATTAATTCAAAAATCTGAAAAAGAAAAAAAAGATTTTGATTATTTTCAATTTCAATTCGACCAGATTGAAAAAGCCGAACTGAAAGAAGGAGAAGAAGAAGAATTGGAGAAAGAACAAAAACAGTTATCACACATTGAAGAAATTAAAAAAAATCTTTCAAAAATAAATTATTTACTCAACAACGATGAAAATTCAGCACTTGACTTATTGAAAGAAGCTGTAAAATCAGCAGAAAATATTTTTGATTATCTTCCAAAAGCAAATGAAATTCACAGCAGAATAAGCACTGCCCTTATTGACTTACAGGATTTGACAAACGAAACTGAGATTATAAACAACGACCTTGAACTTGAACCTGACAGACTTGAATTTATAAATTCCCGCCTTGAAACAATCTTTAATCTCAAAAGAAAATTTAATGTTTCTGATATTCAGGAGTTGTTTAAATTAAAAGAAGATTTTGCTCAAAAACTTGAACAAATTTCGTCTTATGATTTGCAGATTGAAAACAAAAAAACAGAAATTGAAAACTGTAGAAAACAACTATCTGAATTTTCAGCACAACTAAACAAAAATAGATTAAATTCAAAAAAAACGTTCGAGGAAAAAATTATATATATTCTGGAAAATCTGGGAATGCCGAACATTAAATTTGTTGTTCAAATTCAAAATACAGAAGATTTTACAATTTATGGAACAGACCATATAAGCTTTTTATTTTCCGCAAACAAAAATTCAGAGGCACAACCAATAACAAAAATTGCATCGGGAGGAGAACTTTCACGTTTGATGCTTGCAATAAAATATGTAATTTCAAAATCTAAAACTCTGCCAACAATCATTTTTGATGAAATAGACACCGGTATTTCAGGAGAAATAGCTGCCAAAATGGGTGCTTTGCTGAACAAAATGTCAGAAAATATTCAAATAATAAACATCACTCACCTACCCCAAATTGCTGCCAACGGCAAAAATCATTATATGGTTTATAAAAAAGAAGAAACGGATAAAACATCTACACATATTAAAAAACTTACAAACGAAGAAAGAATCACTGAAATTGCTAAAATGCTAAGTGGCACAAATATTAGCGAAAGTGCCATTATGAATGCTAAAGAACTTTTAAAAATTTTATAACTATTTCCAGAGAACTTTTGATACCTCAAGCAAACCATCAACAACAGGTGGAATGTCATGTGTTTTGTAACCTATTTTAATCCAAATCATTTCATTTTCATTTAGTTGAAATTTACCGTGAATTTGTCTGAATTTTAGTAACGCATCACAAATTTCAGGTGTCAAAAATGCATTTACCTGCGATGGATTTGAACCGGTGATATGAAAAGTTTTATCCATCTGAAGATTATTTGTTTTGATTTCACCATAACTGAAAATTTTTCCGGCAATTGTTTCAGGAGTTATTAAAATTCCAGTACCTTGAAGACTATTAGGCATTTTCATTCTGACTTCAGTAACCTGATTTGCCTGTCGTTTTACATAACTTTTGCGATTACCTATTGCTGCAATTGATCTGTTTACCTGAGACGTTTTACCATATGGATCTCTGTATAGAAAATCTTTTTCAATATTCAGTTCATAATGAGTTGCTGGTTTTATTGTTATATTTGCATTTCCGTTTGAATATCTTAATACGGGCCAGCTTTTATAGCCATCGTGTTCAGGAACTTCTGGAGGCGGTGCATTTAACTTCTGAGCCAGTTTATTGTATTCATCAATATATGGTTTCATAATTTTATTCTGCCAGTTTTTTATGCCTCCTTTTGAGGCTATAATTATAAAAGGAACAATAATTATAAAAACAATAACCAAAACAATTATTGAGTTCAGTCTAAAAACTATTTTTTAGACAATACAAAGATAAAAAGA
>DYKL01000439.1 GCA_020722645.1 Acetofilamentum sp.
AAATTAAATAATTACACCCATTTTTCCAAATTTTTTATGAATAATTTGGGTTAAGAAACTTCAACGGTTATTTATTATCCAAAATTAAAAACGATAGAATTTTAATTATCGTGATTATCTTAACAATTCGACTTACTACGATAAGACACCAATTGAAATTTATGAAATTTGTTTAAATCAAAACTTTCAGATTACAACAAACGAAAAAGAGATTTTAGATGAGCATATCACTAAAATGATGGAATTTATTAAAAATCTGAATGATTTGTGTTTTCAAATAAATGAGTATTGTACAAATAATGAATACGAAAAAGATGAAGATTATATTACTGCATTTGGGTATTTGGAACAAGCTGAATTACAATTTAACAATTATTTGTCAGAATGGAAATTGTTGTTGTCAGATATTGGAAATGTGATAAATAAATATGAGATTGTTGATATGTCAAATCCGTATATCAGAACAGCTAAAACACTAGACTCTTTGTTTGAAATTGTTTATGATATTGCAGAGTTTGTGAGAATAGGAGATACAATAAGTTTAGCAAATAAAAAAAATGAATTACAGCAGAAAATTAACGATTTAGATGGCAAAGAAGAATATTATCTAGAAGTAGCCGAAAGATACGGAGCTTCTCACGGCAAAGACCCTTTTGAAAGATACAAAAATGTGATTTTTGATGCAAAAGCTGAATTAAGTCATCTTGAATATTTTTTGAAACCCACAAAATATCCGCAATATTCCGAAAAAATATATGGAAAGCCTTATTATTACTACAATGACAAAATCATCAATAAATTTAACCGACACGGATTAGGAATGGCTTATGAATTCAATAATTATGCAGATAATTCAAATAATTTAGTACTGAAAAAGGCAAAATTACCGCAGACTTTCAAAGTAATTTATCCCGAAGAAGAACAAATAAAAGATACTAACCAAACCAAAGAGTACGATTTAACTAATGCTCCGGCTAATAATCTGATATTCCTGCTTGATGTTTCAAACTCTATGGATACCGAAGATAAATTGCCGGTTTTAAAAGAATCTATTATTTTTTTATTAGGTTTGATGAGAGATTATGACTACGTTACTTTGATTAGTTTTTCAGGAAATGCTCAGATTATTTTGCCTGCAACTTCTGCAAAAAACAGTGATACAATTATTAAAGTCATACAAAATCTCAAACCTTATGGTTCAACGAATGTTTACAAAGGACTTGAACTTGCATATAAGTCAGCCGAAACTTCGTATATTGAAGCCGGAACAAACAGAATAATCCTTTCAACTGACGGTTTTTTTACAATTGACAAAAAAATAACAAAAATTGTTGAAAAAAATGCGAATAGTGTTTCTTTGAGTGTGTTTTATTTTGATAAATACGAAAAATATTATGAACAATTGAAAATCTTAACTGACTTAGGTAATGGAAACTGTACAATTATTAACCAAAAAAATATAAAATCAACCATTGTAAACGAGGCAAAAGGTCATTAATTTAAAATATAAGCAAAATAGACTCCGAAATTATAATTATATATTAGTTTTTTATCATTAACAATTTTTGTAGAACCTTGTGCTCCGATAATCGGTTTTTGATGTATTTTATAAACCATACCGCCGTATATACCGACTGCATAACACATACCGGATTTTTTTTCGCATATATTAAACTGAATTGTCAGCTTTGGAATCACCAAAAACTGGTTAAATCTTAAATCTGCTTTATAATCGGTAAAATAATTATTTATTGTCATCTTATCAATTTCAGAAATTATAATTCTGTATCTTGAATATCTTGCAGATACAGAAGGAATAAGAGAAAAGCTGCGAATGTTAAAAATAGAAAAACCTATATTTGTATCAAAAAAAGTGTAATTAGTATTAACGTTTAATGTATCATTAGAAGAATAGTTAAAATTGTAGATTGCAAACATCTCATCTAAACAAAAACGGTTTATTTTATATTCATAAAAAATACCTGTATTGAAACACATCAGATTTAAATAATTTGTTAATGTATCGAATTCTTCATAAAAATCATCAAATTTAACTAACAAAAAATCAGTGTTTAAAAATTGATTCGACATAATCATTCTACTTTTTGTCGGGTTTTTATAGTTGGAATCAGAATGTTTAACTTCTTTTTCGTTTTTTAAAGTGATTTGGTAAAAATCCTGCAAATCTGCAATTAATATTGTGTCATCGGCGTAACCAAAAGAGCTAATAAAAAGTGTATCAGTCATCTCATCAACAATTATTTTGAAATTCCCCATATAGTCAGTTACTGTAACATATTCTTCGTAAAAGATGTATGTATGATATAAAGGCTCTTGTTTAGAATTCATTACATAACCTTCAACTATTTTTTGAGCATTCACAGACAAAGATAAAAAAAATATTATCAGCGAAAAAAAGAATTTATTTTTCATAATAAAATTAATTTTATATAATAAATTAGAATAATAATTTTTAAAAGACATATTCAATATTTTACATTTATAAAAAATTATTTTAATTTTTACTATTTTTGCAACGATATACAAAAATAAGATGAAACACCCATGAGAACCTTAAAGTTCTCACACCAATAGAATGAAAATAA
>DYKL01000440.1 GCA_020722645.1 Acetofilamentum sp.
CCCATTTGGAAGTTGCCGCCTTTAATAAAGACGGTTTCGGGTTCTTTTGAAATATCCGAAATTATACCGGCTGTTACTTTAAATTTTATATTATTGCTACTTAACGAGGGTAGGTCTTTTAACACGTCCCAAGTTATTGAGCCATTATAAGAAGTGCCGGTAAGCGTTATTTGTCCTGCATTGCCTGTGAGCGATTTTAGTTCGTTGCCCCAAGTTTTGCCTCCATCGGTGCTGCAATATAGTTTTATGTCAAGTTTCTGCCCGACTGTAAACCCGCTCAGAGTGTAGCTAACTGTTATTTTTTCTCCGGTTTGTACTGCTTTTACGTTTGTTACTGTTTGTGTATAAATGTTTGTAAATACCAGCAAGAAAAACGATATTAAGTATAATTTTTTAAACATAATCTTATTATTTTATATTAAAATTTTTCCATAAATTTTCAATATTTTGACTAATATTAACCTGAGGTTGCTGATTAGGTTTGTTAAGGTCAATAGCTTTGTCGTTGACAGAAAATTTAAGGTAATCGTACAAATCCAAATAATTTATATTACCTTGCGTTTCCTGAATTTTTTTGAGCAAGAAATAAGTAAAAATGCCGTGTTTTTTTGATTCATACGCCCAAGCAGACTGGTTTTCGCTGGTAGCCGAAAAAACGACAATATTCTGGGGAATAGTACCTTCTTTTGGAGTACGTCTGATACCAACTCTGGCACCTTCAAAAAGGTTTTGATTTCTGGCACCCCCCGAGAAACAAGCATCAAGGAAAACAGTAATTTTTTGAGCTTTTGTATTGCTGAGTTTAAGATACAAATCGGGTAATTTAACAGCAAGGGAAAGGTCGTTTACTGTAACATCAACGGGCATTAAATAAGGAACAGAATCGTTGTCTGGTACACCATGACCGGCATAATAAAAAATAATTTGAGGATTTTGATTAGAAGCAACAGCATTTTGGACTTTTTCAGTAAGCCAAGTAATAGCAGAGTTCATTTCACCGGCAGTTGCGTTAAGAACAATTTTTAGATTATCGTCAGTAACACCAAAAGTATTTAAAGCATATTCTTTAAAAGTAAGAGCATCGTGAACAGCAAAAGGCACATTTTGAGCATCTGATAAATTAGACTGAAATTTTTTATAATCTTCGTTACCAATAATTAAAGCATAAATATTAGAATTTTTATTACTAACAGGGATGTTTTTATCAATTTCGCAAAAAGGAATAAATTTGTAAATGTCGTCAGAATTGTCATCAGTTTTACCGGCAAAAGCATCGTGAATAGTCAGTTCAACAGAAATTCTGCGAAATTCAGAACCAACCTGATTAGAAATAATAGCATAATGTTCAAAAGTATTGTCTGTAATTTTCAAGGGACTAATATTTTTTTCGATAAAATCGCGAACAGCATAAGTTCTCAAAAAAGCAAGTTGAGCATTTGAAGTAATACCACCGGCAGAAGTAACAGAAATGTAATCGAAAAGACCATTTAAATAGTATTCCTGCTCAACAAGTTCACCGTATTCGCCCCCATAAGGAATTTTGCTTTTGACAGGAGTTGCATCAGTAGAGCCGGTAATTTTAATAGTAACTTTTTTGCCTGCAAGTAAGTAGTCGTCTAATTCAGATTCAACAGTAGTTTTCATAACAGACATAATAATTCTGGCAGCTTGCGACGATTTTAGTAAATAAGCACCCGGAGCAAAATCATCAGTTTGTTTGTCGTAACTTGTAACCACAGCTTCATTTTTTTTGACTTCGTACTGATAAGTAACCGATAAATTAAGTTCAGAAATACCTTGTTCGTTCATCTCTTCTTTAACAACCGCCATAACATTAGTAGATACTTGGTCGGATATAATGTTTTTTTGACGCATATCTTCAGTTACAGCTACTAATTGTTCACTGATAATATTTTCCACATCTTTTGCAATGACTTTTAACTCAGGTGGTATATATGCCATTGTTTCAACATTTAATTTAACATTATTACTAAATTTACCCGAGGCATCTTTAACTTTAATGTTAAATTCAACACTACCGGTAGAAATTTGATTGTTTGAAGAAATATCAACAACAATCTGTTTTTTTTCGTTTTTGTTAATAGTTCCAATTGATTGCGATTTAGAAAAATTGATACCACTCATAAAATTTGTAAGTGATATGTCGCTAACAACGCTTGAAGCTGAACTACCCTTATTTTCAACAGTAAAAATCAACTTACATTTTTCATCTGCATCAATAATCTGATTCCCATCAGAATCCTGAAATGTAACTGAATTTTGGTCAATTACTAAATTAGGTACTCCAATTTCAAAATTATAGGCTTCGTTACTAATTCCTTCATAAATTTGAGAAAAGGAATAATTAACAATAAAGGTTAAAAACATCAACAGTAAAAATTTTTTGTGTATCATAACTTTAATTTTTAAAAATATAACAATGGATTATTTATAAGACCAGTCTAAAAAGCATGGTATATTTTAGCAAAACAATCTATATGTTTAATTATCAAGGCTTTACAAATTATTTCACAATTAACGTAAAACTCTTGGCAATTATTGTTCTTTGAGCAAAAGTTGCAGATGACATAAAAAGC
>DYKL01000441.1 GCA_020722645.1 Acetofilamentum sp.
GCTTTAGCGTTGGCTTGTGTGGCTTTTGCAATGTGTGTGGCTGTGAAGCGTTGGCTATTTCTTTAAAAATGGTATCAATGCTTTTATTAATCTTTCAAAACCACTAACTGTCAATTCTTCGCTGTTATCTTTTTTTTCATCTATTTCCAAGTCTTTAGAGTTTCCAAAGAATTTTTCGACCATTCTTTCTTTAATCGCTTGTTTTTTCTCCTCTGGCAAGATTTCAATAAATGGATTAATCGAAGCAATATCAAGTTCTGATTTCCTGTTTAAATTTTCTAATCGCCTATGTTTGCTCGATTCTCTCGCTGCATAAGTTGCAGGATATAATAAAACGGAGAAAGCTACAATTCTAACGATGGTAACTTGCCAATTAAAACTGGTTCCTGTTACATGATAAATTGTGTAAATTAACAAACCTGTCAATAGAACCATGAAAAACAAAGCAATCCAACGCCATAAATTTGCTTGTCCTTTATGATAATCGGCAATTATCTGATAGTTACCTGTTGCTCCAACATTTCCAATAATATTTACCAGTTTTTTAGATTCTGTCAATTTATTTTCGAGTTCATTTACAAGATTATCCGTTTCAGTAGAAATGTTTTCTTTTAATGTTTCGATTTGTTTTCCGTAGGTTTCTCTTTCGGTGATAAGCTCTTTCTTTAACGCTTCTCTTTCAGTATTGAACTCTTTCTTTAACGCCTCTTTTTCAGTAACAAAACTTTGCTTTTCAGTATTAAATTCTTGTCTGAATTTTGCTTTTTCTTGTTCAAATTGCTGAGTTGCTGTAGATTTTATATTGTTGTAATCTGTTGTGTATGTTTTTGTCAGGTTGGTGATTTCTGTTTGTTTTTGTGCTAAAAGCTGATTAAGATTGTTTAGTTCTTGTTGCTTTGATTCTATTGCAGTTTTTAGTTGGGTTAACCGTGCTTCAAAGGCTTTATTTTCCTTTGCTAATTCAGAATATTTTTCAGAAACAGTTTTTTCAAAATTGGCGATTTCCTTGGAAAAATTGTACTTGCTTTTCGAAACAGGCAAAGGGAAATTCCTTGCTCTGTTTAATGCTGAATTTAAATTGTTGTTTGCATTGGTTAAATGGCCTTGGTTATTGTTTCCAATGAAGGTATTGATTTGCCCCAAGCCTGCTTCAATTTCACTTGCTAAAGCATTTAATTCGGCTTCTTGCACTAAAACAGGAATAGTGGAATTAAGCCTTTCCGAAATGTATTCAATAGAAGAATCATAAAAACTTAAAAATTCAAGTTGAATTTTTTCTCGTACTTCATTTTCTTGAAGTCGGTTTTTGATTTGTTCAAGTTTTTCGAAAACAATGTGTTTGTTAAATTTTTCTGCTATCATATTTTTACCCTTTTTTATATTCAACACTCGGTTCGGCTGCCATACTCAATTGTCTGAACTTTGATTGATTTATTTGATTTGTGGATTACCTTGATTCTTTTGTTTGAATTTACTATTAAGCAAACGTTTAAATTCCAAGCTTTTTGAACCAAAATTAATCAATAAACCAACCTCCAAATCATACGCTTCCAGATAATTTATCGCCTGAGCAAAATGAACATCTTCTAATTTAATAACGGCTTTTAATTCAACCGAGACAACATTTTCAACTAAAAAATCAACCCTGCGTGTGCCAATTTGTTGTCTCTTGTAATATATAGGTATTTCGTGTTCTCTTGAAAAAGCAATGCCATTGTCTGCCAATTCAATTTCCAATGCTCTCTGATAAATAACTTCTTGAAAACCATTACCTAAAGCACGATGAACCGCCATAGCACAACCAATTATTTTGGATGTTAATTCTGAATATTTATAAGCAGTCTGGACCACTGATTTTTTTGATTCATTTGATTTCATTGATTCCATATTTCACTTTATTTAATCATAATATTCATTTAATCAGCTTAATCATTGTTCAGACACTGTTATCTGCCCATTCATTAACATCGGCAACAACCAATCGCGAAGTTCGGTGAGTTGTTGGTTTTCTATTTGATTGAGATAGATTTTTTTATAAACTTCAATAGTCTTCTTGTGATATTCTTTTAAAACATTTCCTTTTGGAATTATCAAAGGAATAAAAGCCATTGAATAATTGTTAATCGCTTCTTGTGTTGCCCCGTTTGATAACCTATCTTTTATTTTTTCAAAATCATAATTATTAACAAAACCCCAAATATATTCTACGAAATACTTTTCTTTACATTCTAAACCAGCAAATCCAGTAGATAATATAAAATTTTCTAAAAAATAATTTGAATATTCTCCAACATATAAAACTTTTTTGCTATTTTTCATTTTTGCAAACCAAATAGAATTTTCTATTGGTTGCATATTAGCTCTTGATTCTCTGTTTTCAAAAGTAATTTTATCAGCTCCAAAGTTTATTTCATTATTTACTACATCAGCAGTTGCTAAATATATTTTTTCCCCTTCAAAAAAATCAATATTTGGCTTAATTAAAACCGTTAAAGAATTATTTTTAAGATTTTGAATCTCCCACCCCTCAGGAATTTCTCGTTTCAATTCGGCATTATAAACCATTTTGCCGCCCGATGATTTGTAGGGTTTACCT
>DYKL01000442.1 GCA_020722645.1 Acetofilamentum sp.
GTTGCAGGTGTTTTCACCTGCAACCACTTACGAAAAAACTTGCGGATTTAAGGGTAATTAAAAAAAAATATAACTTGCGAAAAAATTTAAAATCAAGATTTATGTAGGTAAGATTTTTTAATCGCTATATTTTAATATATCACTGTTAGCCAGATTGTTACATGTGTTTTATTATCAAAAATTTCATGAACTTCCGTTACAAATTGCAAAATTATTTGCACATTGGAAGTTGGAACATTCATAAATTTTATTATTTTTGTGATTGAATATGCCGAGCCTTATGAATTGAGAGGTTCACTGCCTGTCCCGACTTATTAGGATATGGTTCTGTGAGAACCGGAGGGTGAAAGTTCCTTTGCCTACTCAACTTTGTAATCCGAAACCCTGACAAGTTTGGGATTGCAACTTACACTTCTTATAGTCGTGAGATATCTCTTATCGAAGTTAAATACCGAACAGCTTATACTATAATAATGATAACCATGAGTTTAAAATCGTGGTTATCATTTTTTTACAAGGATAATTATTCCATTTTTATATTAAGGAAAAGACCATTATTATAATTTAAGTAGTGTCTGCAAGAAAACGCCAATAACTGCGTTATTCTTGATAAAAAATACTCGTTTACAAAAGTAAACTCCGTTTTTTTTATCTTTGCCTCAATCAGGTGTTTTCACCTGATTGTCAATAGTAGTCTCATAAACACTTTGAAAAAATAATAATTTGTTTATAAAGCCTTGTTCTTGACGTTTTCTTTTTGACACAAGCGGTTTTCTTTCAAGCACTAAGTAACCAGACAAATTTATTTGTATATTCAAATTTTGTAATTTATTGAATTTGAATTAAATATTTTCAAATTATCTAATTTTCAAATTGTCTCATTACTTATTAGTCAATAACAATTTTTCTCGAAATTGAAGTGTTCTCTAACTTAATAATGTATATTCCAGATTTATAGTTTTTTAAATTGATAATCTGATTGTTAGAAGTAATCGGAATGTCTTCAATAATTTTTCCTTCAACCGAAATTATTTCAATTTTTTTACATTTTTCGGGAATATTTGAAACATAAACGATATTTTTTGCTGGATTTGGATATATCAAAATTTTATCGTTGCTGTATTGCTCAATATTTGAAACAACACTTGCTTCAGAAAGATAAGTGAAAGTAGTATCCCACATATAAATTCCCAAATCGTTCAATGAATATTTGTAACTAATATCACAAACTTTAAAACGAACTCTGTCATCATTTGTAAACCAAGTATAAACGTTTGCAATTGTCGAATCAACCGATACTATTGTATCACTCGGAAAATATACATAAGTAGAATCGAACTGAAATGAATTTCGGTGGTCTCATAAAACCGGAATATCTGAAAAATCAGGTAAATCGAGCATACCGTAAGCATCTACAACAAGAGTATCGAAGATATAGGATTTCTTTTCAACAAAAGTTGTATCGTTGAACTTAATTTTCATGCTTGAACTATATTCATTTATGAATACTTCTGTAGGATTATATGTTGCAGGAAGAATAACTGAAATCTTACAAGGATAATTTTTCAACACAGCAACCAAATCTCCCATATACATAACTGCACCAAGCATTGACAAAGAATCTGGACTGATTTTCATAAATAGATATCCTGTCATGCTATCGACAATATTTACCATTTTACCTACATAGTTAGAAAGCGGAAAAGAATCGCTTTCAGAAACATCTTGCGGGTCAAGAATATACAGAGTGTCAACTGTATAACCTTCTACAAAACTAAAATCCCAGTTATTTTCACCCTCTGTGCCGGGGTCAATTATACCGAGTGAAAGTGTATCCTGTGCATCTACAAAGTAACTGCCGTATTGAGCAAATTCATCAGATTCAATAATAATCTGACCGTTAGAAATAAATATGGAAATTACAAAAACTGTAAGTACTAGAGCTTTCTTCATATTTTAATTTTTTTAATATTTTGATAAATATAAGTGTCAAGTTTTACAAGGTTGTTGTTGTTTTTCTTGCTTACTTTGATGCAAAGATAAAACTTTATTTTAAAAATTGCAAAAAATTTTCTAAAAAAATTTATTTTAAGTGATTTTGTGTCGTCATTAGCTTCGCTGAGCACTTCGTGGTTCGGCAATACTCAAGTAAACTTGGTCTTGCACTCATTCCTAACAAAATTCAGGTTCAAGTTCAAACCCCCTTTAAGCAAAAGCTACGGGGCAGGCATTTTTCAATGGCGTTAGCAGGTGCTTTTACATTGAGTTCTCTCCGTAAAACCGAATGCCTTCTGTAAAGATTGTAGTTTATTAAAAAGTCAGTTAAATTGCTTTGCATTTCTTCTAAATTAGCGTATTGATTTATTTTAACCGTATTGTTTTTTATAGTTCCATTAAGTCGTTCCACCATACCGTTGGTATTTGGGATATTTGGCTTTGTGAGCCTATGTTCGATATTATTTTCTGCACAAAATTCATCTAATAAAGAAGGTTTATCGCACAACTTACCTTTTTTTGACATAATAAGCCTGTTGGTAAATTATACCAAACCGCTATCATAATGCCGAAGATATCCAATTGAATAAGCTTAAAGA
>DYKL01000443.1 GCA_020722645.1 Acetofilamentum sp.
AAAACTCTTAAACAAGAAAATAAAGAAAATAATGACGGATTAGATTTAATAATTTGTAGAATTACCATTGAAGAAAAAATGACAGAAATATTTTGTTCTGCGGTGCAAAAAGACCTTTAATTTGTTACAATTCTTCAACTGATGATTTTGTATATATCAGAGGGACAAGAAAATCTATAGGCGGTTTCGGAACAGTTAAAAACGAACAAGAATTTATTGACCAAGAAATTATTTTGAATAAAAATTACATTATATTTCTTACATCTGATGGATATACTGATCAACACAACCATGTCAGAAAAAAAATCGGAACAAAACAATTGCTGGAAATTATAAAAAACAACGTAAAACTTGATATAAATTCACAAAAGAAGATTTTATACAATTATTTCTCCGAATGGCGTCAAAACCAAATTCAAACCGATGATACAACCATTTGGGCTATAAAAATATAATATATGCCGGATTTTGTTTACACTTCGCTGACAGTTGTTTTTTGCATTTTCTTTTTCTTTTATATTTTGCCTCTTATTTACATTATGATGACGCCTACTTTCGGGCATTTTGCAAAAATTTATCCGCTTAAAAAAAATGATAATGAACTAAACAGCATTTATAAATTCGGAGAATTCAAAAACTTTACCGAAGCAAAACCTCTGCTAAAAGCCAAAGACATTACTAAAATCCTTGGTATGATGCTAAAAAAGAAGTCTTCAACTAAACCTGATGTTAAAATACCCGTTTGTAAAATAAATCAATACTTTTTCGAAAATTATTCAGATGATTTACAATTTGCTTGGCTTGGACATTCATGCGTATTGTTAAAAATTGACGGAAAAACAATACTTTTTGACCCTTCTTTATCAAAATTTGCCTATCCTTTCAAATTTGCAAACAAAAGATTTTCTGATATTCCGATTGATGTCGAAAAATTTAATAATTTTGATATAGTTTTATATTCACACGACCATTACGAACACATTGATTATCAAACTTTCAAAAAAATCAAAAATAACACAAAAGCTTTTGTTTCACCTCTGGAAGTAGCATCAATTCTCGATTTGTGGGGTTTAGACAAAAACAAAAACATTGAATTGGACTGGTGGGAAGAAGTTGAAGTTGAAGGAATTAAAATTATATGCACACCTTCGCAACATTTCAGTGGAAGAATGCCCGGCAAAAGAAACAAAACTCTCTGGTGATCATTTGTAATAATCGGCAAAAATAAAAAGGTATTTTTTAGTGGTGATGGTGGATATGGAGACCATTTCAGACAAAACGGTTTTAAATACGGACCTTTTGATTTAACAATGCTCGAATGTGGACAATACAACAAACTTTGGCACTCTATTCACATGATGCCCGAAGAAACTGTAAAAGCTTACAAAGATTTACACGGTAATTATCTACTGCCGATACATTGGGGAGCTTATGCTTTATCAGTTCACAAATGGACTGAGCCTATCGAAAAATTAAAAAAAGCTGCTTCTGAACAAAATATTAAAATTATTACTCCCAAAATCTGAGAAATTGTTAATTTTACTGACAATTTACAATTTGATGAATGGTGGCGTAAAATTTAACCTTACAAAATGAAAAAAACAGCATTTTTATTATTTATTTTGACGTCAATATACTGTTATGGTCAAAACATAGATTTGGACAACGGTTTAGTTGCATATTTATCATTTGATAACAACATTAACGACAAAAGCGGTAACTCCAACAACGGTATTTCAAAAAATCAGTCAGAATATACAAGCGGAATTATAAATGAGGCTCTTAAACTGACAAATAAAAACTACATTGTCATTAAAAACCCCAAACAAAAGTTTTCAAACACATACAGCATCAGCATCTGGGCATCGAATTTTAATACCGGTGCTGCATTATTCTCAAAATATTCACGGTACGACAAAGACAGCACAGGAAAAGGTTTTATGCTCTTTTATTCAAATGATTCACAAAATATTAACGGATTTACCGGAAATACAATGCATCTTGTAAATATGTTCAATCAGCCTTGGTTTGAGCCAAAACACATAAAATATTTAGACCCGCCCAATCAAATGAAACATTTTGTTGCAATTTTTAATCAGGATACTGCAAAATTATACGTTAACGGGTTATTGATAGAAAAAATTACTTATCCGAAAACTTCATCATTGAACAATCCTTACGATATAATCATTGGAAGTTACACAATTGAAGGTTCAAAAGTAGTTGCAGATGAAACAAACCACACATTTGAAGGAATAGTTGATGAGTTCAGGCTCTACAACAGAGCTTTGACAAATTGCGAAATTCAGGAATTGTACAATCAGGGAGCTTCGGGAGGGCAAAAAATGACAAAATATAATTGCTCAACAAATAATTTTTTAGACACAGAACTTGAAATTAAGAAAGAAATTGAGGTAAAATCATTCGAAATAAAAATAAAAATCTGGGACAATGCAAAAGAAGACGGAGATATTGTCTCGGTTTTTATAAATGATACGATAAATTGTTTGATTCCAAATCTAAGCCTAAAAAAAAAACGGCTCAATCCAAAATATAGGGGGGATTAAGCAAAAATATTAGCGACTCTAAA
>DYKL01000029.1 GCA_020722645.1 Acetofilamentum sp.
TTTCACTGCCTGTTTCAGGTGTTTTTCACCCCTGCCTGTTTCAGGTGTTTTTCACCTGAAACTTTCAGGTGTTTTTCACCCCTGCCTGTTTCATGTGTTTTTCACCTGAAACTTTCAGGTGTTTTTCACCCCTGCCTGTTTCAGGTGTTTTTCACCTGAAACTTTCAGGTGTTTTTCACCCCTGCCTGTTTCAGGTGTTTTTCACCTGAAACTTCTCAGGTGTTTTTCACCCCTGCCTGTTTCAGGTGTTTTTCACCTGAAACTTTCAGGTGTTTTTCACCCCTGCCTGTTTCAGGTGTTTTTCACCTGAAACTTTCAGGTGTTTTTCACCTGAAACTTTCAGGTGTTTTTCACCTGAAACTCTGATATTTTTTACAATCAGGTGAAAAACACATGATTGAGGCAGTAGCGGTTAGTATAAAAAAAAACCGCATTTGCGGTCTTTTTTTATCTGTTTGGTTGTTTCGGTTTGTTTGGTTCTTTGTGTCCTTTTGGTCCGTTGTTTGGTCCTTTTTTATCGGCTCGGTTGATTGTCCAGTTGTCAAAAGCCACTTTCTGTTTGTCATCAAGTAATTCTCTTACTTTATGATGATATTCAATACTGGCAAGATGCAAGCTGAATGTCAAATCTGTAATTTCTTTAAGTTTTGCTTCTTTATCTTTCATTGTAGCATCACTTGCAATAAGACTATTAAGTTCCGATTTTTTTATTTCAAGTTGAGCTTCAAGAGTTGTACTTTTCTTTTGCATTTCTATGTGAAGGTCTTCAATCTGTGTTTTTTGAGCATCAGTTAAGTCGGGAATAATTTCCAGAAACATTAAACCTTGTGGTCCTTTCGGTCCGTAAGGTCTGTCCTGGTCTGTCGGTCGATTGTCATACTGTGCAAAACTTGTTGAAATTCCAATTGTTAAAATTAATAACAGGAAGCCTAATTTTTTTAATAGTGTGTTTTTCATTTTTTTAAAATTTAAAAAGTTAATATTATCAGTTAATTTAATTTCCGGAAATTTTTTATTTAGTATTTAAACAATTAAAAAAAATAAAACTTGCGTTTTTTGTTGTTTTTTTATAAAACTATTGATATTTAATGAATTATGGCTGTTTGCGAAAACGTATTAATTTAAAATGCAAAAATAAAAACATAAAAAAGTATTTTTTAAAATCATAGTTTTCAAAAAATCGTTTTTTTTCAATATAATTGCACACAAATTTTATAAAAATGAAAGCTGAAATTATAGCAGTAGGAAACGAAATTTTACAAGGTTTTACTCTTGATACGAATTCAAATTTTTTGGCTAAAAGATTAACCGAATTATCTTTTTCTGTTGAAAAAATAACTGTTATTCAAGACAAAAGACAAGACATAATTCAGGCATTGGACAGTTCGATAGGACATTGCGATTTAATTTTAATGACCGGAGGCTTAGGTCCGACTTCTGACGATATAACCAAAGAGGTCTTAGCAGAATATTTTGGTGGTCAGCTTGTTGAAAATAAAGATGTTTTGAGTGACATTGAAAAATTAATATCTTCAAGAAATCTGCTGATGAACGAAAAAAATCAAAAACAGGCTCTTGTGCCTGATAATTGTATTGTTGTCAGAAACAAAAACGGCACAGCTCCGGCAATGATTTTCAATAAAAATAACACTTATCTGGTATCTATGCCCGGAGTTCCTTTTGAGATGAAAGAATTTTTTGAAAACGATATTTTGCTGTTTATAAAAGAAAATATTAATTTGACACCAATTCTGGTTAAAGTCATAAATGTTTTTGGTATTGCTGAGTCAGTATTAGCCGAAAAATTAACTGATTTTGAAAAAAATCTTCCCGAAAACATTGTAATTGCATATTTACCAGCACCCGAAGGCATCAGGCTTAAACTTACCGGAAAGGGTAGCAATTTTGATGATTTGAACACTGGGTTAGATAAACTTGCTCAAAATCTTAAAATGATTATTTCAGATAATTTTGTAGGTTTTGATGATGATACAATTGAAATCGTGCCGGGAAAATTACTTAAAGAAAAAAAATTGACTGTTTCAACAGCCGAAAGTTGTACCGGCGGATTAATAGCCCACAAAATAACATCCCAGTCGGGTAGTTCGGAATATTTCAAAGGAAGTATAGTTTCATACAGCAATGAAGCGAAAATAAATATTCTGGGAGTTAATCCCCGAACATTAGAAGAATTTGGTGCAGTCAGCAAACAAACCGTCGAAGAAATGGCAACAGGTGCAATCAGATTATTTAAAACCGATTATGCAGTCGCTGTTTCGGGTATAGCAGGACCAACGGGAGGAACTGAGACAAAACCTGTCGGAACAACTTGGATTGCAGTAGCGTCAAAAAATAAAGTAGAATCTTTTGAATTTCATTTTGGAAAATTAAGAGATATAAATATTCGAAGAGCAGCTGCAAATGCACTTTTTAAATTATTAAATGTAGTAAAATCCGAAATTGATAGAAATTGAGTATTTACGATAAAATATTAAAATGTGATAAAAAAATATTAGTTGTATTGATTGACCCCGACAAAGTTTCAAACAGCTATCTTGGCAAAATTTTAAAATATTCTGAAAATTTTATTGATTTTATTTTTGTAGGAGGAAGCATAGTCAATAATTCTACAGATGATTTGGTCTTAAAATTAAAGAAAAATACAAAAACACCAATCATCATTTTTCCTGGAAATCCCTCACAAATATCGTATAAAGCAGATGCAATTTTATATTTATCTTTAATTTCGGGACGTAATCCGGATTATTTAATAGGTCATCACGTAAATTCCGCTTATTCATTAAAAAAGAGCAAAATAGAAGTTATCCCGACAGGTTATATTTTAATTAAAAGCAATAAAATAAGCACAACAGAGTACATCAGCAATACAAAACCAATTCCAAACGATAAACCGGAAATTGTTGTTTCAACTGCAGTTGCAGGTGAATTGTTGGGAATGAAGATGATTTACCTCGAAGCCGGAAGCGGAGCCGACGATACTGTTAATTCTGAAATCATCAAAAAAGTCAAAAACAACATTTCAATTCCTTTGGCAGTCGGAGGTGGAATCAAAAATACAGATGATTTATACAAAACAGCTGTTTCAGGATCCGATGTTTTAGTTGTTGGTACTGCTTTTGAAGATGATGCAGACCTCATACCTGAATTTTATAAAACCTTAAAAAAGATTTGAGAAATTGCTTAAAATCGGACAAATAGAAATAAAAGATTTTCCGTTACTTCTAGCCCCTATGGAAGATATTACCGAGCCATCTTTCAGATATTTGTGCAAAAAATTTGGAGCAGATATTATGTACACTGAATTTATAGCATCAGAAGCGCTGATTCGCAATGTTGAAAAAAGTTATAAAAAATTATCAATATTGGACTACGAAAGGCCGGTCGGAATACAATTATACGGACATCAGATAGACGCAATGGTTGAAGCGGCAAAAATAGCAGCCGAAGCAAAACCGGATATTATTGACCTGAATTTCGGCTGTCCCGTAAAAAAAATAGCAACAAGAGGTGCAGGTGCCGGTATGCTCAGAGATATTCCGAAAATGATAGAAATGGCTAAGCAGATAGTTAAAGCAGTTGATATTCCTGTTACAGTAAAAACAAGATTAGGCTGGGACTCTGATTCAATTGTAATTGAAGAAGTGGCACAAAGACTACAAGATGCAGGCATTCAGGCATTGACAATTCACGGCAGAACCAGAGCACAGCTCTACAAGGGAGAAGCTGACTGGACTCTGATAGGAAAAATAAAAAATAATCCATCCATCAAAATACCTGTAATAGGCAATGGAGATGTAAACAGTCCCGAAAAAGCAAAAGAAATGTTTCAGAAATACAATGTTGATGCAATAATGATAGGCAGAGCTTCAATAGGACATCCTCATATATTTTCAGAAATAAAGCATTTTTTGAAAACCAACGAAAAATTGCCTGAATTATCAGTCTCACAAAAAGTTGAATTAGCTAAAGAGCATCTGTTACAATCATTAAAATGGAAAGGATCTCCCAGAGGAATTTATGAAATGAGGCGACATTATACATTATATTTTAAATCATTACCCAATTTCAAAGAATTTAAACTCAAACTTGTAACCTCTGAAAACATTGATGAAATATGTGATACACTTGAAAATATTAAAAAAAATTATTCTGATTTTTAGAAAAATATTTTTTATTTAAAAATAAAACATATATTTTTGAAAATCAAAATAAAACATTTCTTTTATGCTGAAACACATTGTAATGTTTAAATTGAATTCTTTGTTAAATAAATCCGAAACCGAAAAGGCTAAAAAAGAAATAATTGAAGCATTAAGTAAATTGCCGGATAAAATCAAAGAAATAAAATCATACAGCATTAAAGAAAATGAATTATATAGAAACGGAGCAGCTGATATTATACTAATATCAGAGTTTGAAAATGAAGAAGATTTGAATTCATACAGAAAAAATGAAGAACATATGGTCTTGGTTTAAAACCGCTGAAATTTCAGGTGCGGACACCTGAAATGTCGGTAATACGCGCTTTTGTCGGTGTCCCCACCGACAAAATCAACAGGTTTAAACCAATACCGAACATATAAAAGTACTAAATTTAATAGCAAAATACAAAGAAAATTCATATTATACAGATTATTGGGACTAATAAATTTTTTTTAAGATTTTTTTATTTATTATTTTTTTTTACATTAGCCAGAAATTTTAATTGTTTTTTGAATGCAATATAATATATATGTTTGATAATAAGTTATTTAATGAATTTATAAAAAGCGAAATTTCAGAAAACGATAAAATAGTTTCGCAATATTCAGGTAATTTTGGTCAGGCTGTTGTAAAAGATTATGCATTCAAATTATCAAAACTTTCGGCAGAATATAATGTAACGCAAAGAAGAATATTTTATGTTTTTGTTGAATTAGCCCAGAATGTAGGATTTTATTCAGATAATTATGAAGAAATTGACGGTAAAAAAGTAGGAATAGGAAGTTTTATTATTTACGAAAATGAACAATATTACGGATTTATTTTGGGAAATGTTATTAACAGTGAAGCCTTAAACGTTCTTGAACGTAAATGTAGAATAATAAATAGTTTAGACAGAGATTCATTGCGGGAATTCAAAAGACATCAAAGAAATTTAATACCAGGCACAAACGGAGGGGCACATATAGGTCTGATTATGGTGGCGTTAACGACACGTGAAAAATTAGACTACAAAATTTTAAAAATCAATGATAATTTCTCATTTTTCAGCATAAATGTTAAATTAGAAAAAGAAAAAGTAGATTAAATTTTACATTTTTGAAAAATTGGTATTATAATTGTTTTTTTACAAAATAAATTATTATTTTTGCACAAGTAAATTTATAAATAATATGGCAGAATTAGAAGACATAATAATAGAAGGGTCTCATAAAAATTTCTTTACGCCAAACGTAAATTTCAATTTACAAACAGGAATTTGTGAAATTTCGGGAGAATCTTTTTTGGAAAATACGGTCGAATTTTATCAGCCTCTTATTGATTGGTTAAAAGTTTATACTACCGAAATTAAAAAACCCTTAGCATTTATTATTAAATTGACTTACTACAATACAAGTACTTCAAGATGTCTTTTGGATATTCTTAATATTATAAAAGAATTTGAAAATAACGATGGAGAAGTAGTTGTTAATTGGCATTATGACGAAAATGACATTGATATGGAAGAAGATATAGAAGATTATATGATTGATACAGGTTTAAAAATTAATTTAATTCCAGAAAGCGAATAATTATGAACGATATTCACATAATAGCAGTTAGAGGTATATATATTGCTCCGGCAGTAGATTTTTATGCATCAACAGGTGTTTGTACATTAGAGGGAGAATCATTTTTGGAAGAAACTTCAAATTTTTATGCCCCTCTTCTTGATTGGCTAAATGATTACATTGAAACAAAAAATCCTATCACCTTCAATATAAGACTTACTTATTTTAATACCAGTACTTCAAAATGGATTCTGAATATTTTACACACTCTCAAATTATATTCTAATAATGGCGGAACAGTTAAAGTTAATTGGTACTATCTTCCCGACGATATTGATATGTCGGAAGAAATTGACGATTACATAGTGGATAGCGGTGTTAGCATTAACAAAATAGTTATTGAGTAAAATATTTTTGATGAAAGTATTACATTTGTTTTTTTTATTATTCATCGGATTCTCATATTATTCTTCTGCACAACTCGTTAATATTGAAAAAAAAAGAATTGCTTACAAAGAAGGTTTTCAAGGCAATATAAATTTTTCTTTCAACATTATTCAAAACACAAGCAAAATTACTCAAGGCTCAAACACAACACACCTGCAATTTGTTAAAAAAAAACATACTTTTTTGATTCTCAACGACTATACAATTATGAAAGTTAAGAGCGAAAATGACAAATATGACCTTATAGACCAGAATTTTCAACATTTCAGATACAACTATTCAATAATTGATACAAACAAATTTAATTTTGAGTTTTTTATTCAAAGACAACAAAATAAAATAAAATACATTGATTTACGATTTTTGACAGGTACGGGATTAAGATTTTGCATTTTTGACAATGAATTTGCCAGTTTTTATATTGCACCACTTTTTATGTATGAAAACGAAATTTTAAGCGATAGCGCCCATACCAATACTAAAATGATAAAAGCAAGCATTTACAGTTCTTTTGGTTTTGTATTGACTGACAAAGTTTGTTTTAATAACGTTATATACTATCAGCCTGCATTGGTTGATTTAGCGTCTATGAATAATTTCGAACCCGTTGAAGATTTCAGACTTTTTTCGGAATCCTCATTAAGCTTTCAGATTTTTAAAAAAATTCATTTTGCAATGGTTTTTGAATTGGCTTATGATTCAAGACCGCCTGACGAACTAATTGATAAACCTTTGTTTTACAATTTAAAAAATGAATTGATTTTTAAATTTTAAAAAAATATGTTTAGATTTCAAAAATTTATATTTTTGCAAAGTAGAAAAATTAAAATTAAAATATAGAAAAATGCACGGAATTAACAAAGTACAATTAATTGGAAACGTTGGAAGAGAAACCAAAACAAAACTTTTGGAAAGTGGTGTACCTGTTACAACATTCTCTTTAGCGACAAGTGAAATTCATCGTAGAAAAGACGGTTCGAGAGTTACTTCAACCGAATGGCACAACATAGTATTGTGGAGAGGTCTAGCTGAATTAGCTGAAAAATATGTGAAAAAAGGAGACCCGTTGTATATCGAAGGTAAACTTCATTCAAGAACTTGGACAGATAAAGACGGTAATCTAAAAAGAACTACTGAAATCGTTGCAAGTAATCTGATTATGCTTTCTCCAAGAGCAAAAGGCATAGAAGGTGAAATTGACGGTGTTTTTCACGATGACGTTAACTTAGAAGATATTGCAGACGATGATTTCCCTACTGATGACGATGAATTGTATCAATAATTTTGATAATATTTATCAAAATCGGTTACCGAAATAATACTATGTTGCTTTAAATAAATCTTGTGCCGGTATTTTGAAACAGAAAATTATAAAATTATCGGCATTTTAGATTATATATTTGGTTATAATTTGCTATATTATTAGCCGTAAGCCTTACAAATTGTTGGATATTTTAAACACATAAGCCTTACATTATATTGTTATGTAACTTAAAATGTGTATAATCCATTAAATAGTAAATTTTTTTATTTTTTACCGACGTTTTAGGTGTGCACATCTGAAATTTTGACGGTTTTTAGCCTGTACTCAGAAAAATTTAATTCTGTTGAAAATACATTTCTAATTTTTGAAAATTGGATAATTTTAATAATTTTTTAGTCATATTAAGCTCAATTTCTTTCAACTTACCTTCTGTTGAAAATATTATTGAAATAATATTTTTCTTTTTATTGATATTCTCTTCTGCTCTAATATCAGGCTCTGAAGTTGGATTTTTTTCATTAACCCCAACTATATTAGAAACTTTTAAAAACAGCAAATCTAAAAATGATAAAAAAATATTAGATAGTCTGAACGAACCTGACAAGTTGCTTGCAACAATTTTAATAGCTAACAATTTCGTAAATATTGCAATTATTCTGATTACAACTAAAATTACTACAGATGTTATAAATTTTCCAGATCAGAAATGGATAAAATTTTTGATAGAAGTAGTTTTTATAACATTTGTCCTTGTGCTTTTCGGAGAAATTACTCCCAAAATTTATGCAAACAGATATAAAAAATCATTAATACGGATGATGGTTTTTCCCTTATCTTTTTTGCAAAAAATATTTTATCCGCTTGTTTATATTCTTATAAAATTTACGAAAGTTGCTAATAAAAAAATACAAGGCAAAAATGAATTATCTATGAAAGATTTATCTTTTGCAATAGATATGACAAGTGATTCAACAAAAAATGAGAAAAAAATTCTGAAAAGTGTAGTAAATATAAGCAATATCGAAGTTCGTGAGATTATGACTCCGCGTGTTGATGTCATAACATTAAACTCAAGTTTCAAATTATCGGTAGTTAAAAGCATTATCGCAGATGCATGTTTTTCGAGAATCCCTGTTTATGAAGACGAACTGGATAATATTATCGGTGTTTTATATATAAAAGATTTAATAAAATTTTTGAACAAAGACAATTATTTTAACTGGCAAAGTTTTATTCGTCCTGCATATTTTGTCCCTGAAAACAAAAAGGTTGATGACTTATTGCAGGAATTCAGAACGAAAAAAATTCATCTGGCTATTGTGTCTGATGAATATGGCGGTTTTAGCGGAATAGTTACATTAGAAGATACAATAGAAGAAATTGTCGGTGAAATTAACGACGAATATGATATACCGGACAACCTGTTCGAAAAAATATCTGAATTTCAATATGTTGTTGATGGAAAATTACTTCTTAATGATTTTCAAAGATTACTGAACGTTAATTATTCTTTTTTTGATGAAAATAAAGGCGATGCTGAAACAGTTGCAGGTCTTATTTTAGAAATAATAGGTGATTTCCCGAATAAAAACCAATTGATTAAATATAAAAATATTGAATTTAAAATTATTTCAATAAACAATCGCAGAATTGAAAAAATTGATGTAAAAATTCAAAAAAAATAACCCATATTTTTTATCAATAATTCGTTAATTTTTCAATTAGCGTCATCCTGATTGATAACGAAGGAAGCAAATTATTGATTTTCAATCAATTACTAATTTGTTACACGTACAAAATCAATTTGCTGAATATTAACGAATTACTTCAAAATATACCGAACTATTGTTTTATAATATGGGTTGTTTTTTCAATTATTTCCAATCCGGCAATCTGCCTGGGGTTGCAGGTGCTTTTGCGTTTTCTAATTCTATCTCAATTTTGGGAACATCCTGTTCTCCGATTTTTTTGATTTTTTGATATACAGGAGTAAAATCTTCTTCCAAAATTTCAAGACTTCTTCGCTGAGTTTGAGTAATTGTGTGTGTACTTTCCCAATTAGCCTGCATAATAAAATCTAATCTTTCTACAATAGGCATTTTTTGAGGTGGTACTTCTTCCCAGCTTGCTTTTGCGTCCGGTCCGTAAAGTGAATATTTTATGTCAATTAATTCTTTTTCGGTCTGCAAAATCATCTGTTTTGTTTCTTCTTTTAAATCGGGTGTACTAAGCATAACTTGTTTAAACGTTGTGATTTTAATATTCAGAATATTATAATAATTCAAAGTTCCATAAACAACTCTGTTAATTTCTGCTAATTGTAACTGAAAATCAAGATATTCTTTTCGTTCTGCATCACTTAGTTTTAAGTTAGTAAATGCTTTTGCTTCAAATTCAACAAAATCTGATAAATCTTTATATTCAGAATTTACAACTATACCCATTTTCACAAAATATTTTCCCGGTGTAACCATCAAATTTAAGCTTTTGTTTTCAGCAGGATTAAATTTCCTTATTTCACCGGTAGGATAAACAGTAGGA
The DNA here is from genome assembly GCA_020722645.1 of Acetofilamentum sp. Lineage (GTDB taxonomy): Bacteria > Bacteroidota > Bacteroidia > Bacteroidales > JAFGUD01 > JAFGUD01. Next base: position 10,027 of record DYKL01000029.1, read on the forward strand.
TAACAAAAATCCCAGTAAACTCTGTTTATTCCTGCCGTTGGAGTTGCTGTAATTTCACGAATAATATTTTTCTGAGCATCGGTAATAGTAAAAACAAGATATGGATTAACTTCATTCTTTTCTCTTTCTGCTTCTTCCCAAGTAAGTTGTTTTATTTGTTCACCTTTTTCAAAAAACTCTTTTTCTTTTTCTAACCTGATTTGTTTTTGAGTTTTAGGAACTTCTTTCAGATAATATGTAAAAACCGCACCAAATGAGGGATTTTGCCCATAAAAGTAATCAGCTCCCTGTCCATACAAACCTTCTGTTTGCATATACATTTTAGCATCTGTAACATCAAATAAATGAGCCTCTTTTTTTAACAAATCCTCCGAAACAGTCCTTAGAACGGAATAGTCATCAAGCACGTAAAAACTTCGACCAAAAGTAGCAAGCACAATATCATTTTCTTCTTTTTGAACTGCAATATCTCTTACGGCAATAGTCGGTAAACCATTTTTAATCTGTATCCAGTTTTTTCCTCCGTCAATTGAAGTGAAAAATCCGAATTCAGTTCCGCAAAACAGAATATTTTCATTTTTATAATCCTGAACTATTGAATAAACCGGACCGTTTTGCGGCAAACCATTGGTAATCATTTCCCAAGTTTTACCTTTGTCGGTACTTTTTAGAATGTAAGGTTTTAAATCATCTTGTTGGACATTGTTGAATGTTGCAAAAACAGTATTTTCATCAATTTCGGAAGCAAAAACATCGCTAACATAAGTGTATTGAGGAACTCCTGGAAATTTGTCGATTTTTCTCCACTCCGGATTATCAGCAAGGGTATTTTCGCAAATCTGAATTACACCGTCATCTGTCCCGACATAAATCAATCCTTCTTTTTTTGAAGATGCACTCAAAGAAACTATTGTGCCGTATTGAGAAGTAGAAATGTCTTTTTTTACAGCATCAGAAGACCAGTATTTTCCCATCACTTTAAAAGAATGGCGGTCTATTTGAGCTGTCAGGTCATTACTGATTGTTTCCCAAGATAAACCACCGTCTTCAGACATAAAAATTTTGTTTGCTGCAATATATAATCTTTTGTGATTATACGGACAAATAATAAAAGGAGCGTCCCAGTTCCAACGATGTGTCAGTTCATCTTTTTCAGGCTGAGGTTTAATAAAAATTTTTTCACCGGTTTTTCTGTCGTATTTACAGACATTTCCATATTGATATTCTGAGTAAACGATATCGGGATTTACGGGGTCAATGGCAGCCCAAAATCCGTCACCGCCGACAGTAACAAACCAATCGCTGTTTGGAATACCATCAACACAAGTTGTTTGATTTGGTCCGCCTTGTGTGTTATTATCCTGTGTACCGCCATATATATAATAAAATGGTTTTGAATTATCAACAGCAACTCTGTAAAACTGAGTAACAGGCATATTGTTGAAAATAGAGAAATTTTTGCCTCCGTCATAAGTAACATAAGCCCCTCCGTCGCCACCAATCATATAATTATCAGTGTTTTCAGGATTTATCCACATAGCGTGGTCATCAACGTGTCTTTTGTCTGTGTTTATGTTATTCCAAGTTTTTCCGCCGTCATTAGTATATTTTGAATAGGTATCAATGCTGTAAACTTTATTGACATCTTTGGGGTCGCAGTAAAGTTCGTTGTAATACTGACCACTTGCGTTGTAATCGCTCATTTTTTGCCATGATTCACCTCTGTCAGCAGAGCGATAGACGCCTTGTTCTTCGTCGGTAGCTTCAATAATAAGATATAAAACATCAGGATTGACGGGCGATATAGCTAAACCCATACCTCCGACATCGCCACTTGGCAATCCGTTTTCAATTTTTGTCCAAGTTTCACCGCCATCAGTTGATTTGTAAAAACGAGATTCGGGACCTCCTCCGATTTTAGTATAAACGTGTCTTCTGCGTTGTTCTGAGGTTGCATACATTATATTTGGAAAGCGAGGGTCAATTATAACATTGTTTACTCCAGTGTTTTCGCTTATTTCGAGTACCAATTTCCAGTTTTTACCGCCATCAGTTGTTTTATACAGACCTCTTTCTCCGCCCGGACCCCAGATTGAACCTTCGGCAGCAACAAAAACAATGTCAGAATTATGAGGATTTACAGCAATCATTCCAATTTGTCGGGATTGTTTAAGACCCATATTTTTCCATGATTTTCCTCCGTCCACAGATTTATAAACACCATCGCCGTATCCGATTGCGCGTTGATGATTGTTTTCTCCTGTTCCTGCCCAAATTACGTTTGAATTATTCGGGTCTAATGTAAGACAGCCAATGGCATAAGCACCGTAATTGTCAAAAACAGGCGTAAAAGTTTGACCGTTGTTTGATGTTTTCCAGATTCCACCTGAGGCATAAGCAACAAACCATTCATTAAAATTATTAGGATTAACAGCAAAATCAGCAACTCTGCCTGAAGTAAACGAAGGACCTACACTTCTGAATTTTAAACCTGAAATAACAGAAGACTTGAATAACGTATCCTGTTCAGTAGTTTTGTCTTTTTTTTGTGCATAAAGCATAGAACTCCCTGAAATAAACAATAAGAGAATTATTGAAAAGAAAAATTTTTGCATAATTTTCGATTTTTAAAATTTTTGCTATTTTAGTAAAAAAATTTAAGATAAAAATTTTTTTATAAAAAAATATCGAATTAAATGGTTAAACTACATAAAATCAGTTGTTTAGTATTGTTTTTGTTTTTGTTTTTTAATTCAAATGCACAACACGAAAACGAAGAGCATTCGATAGATGGATGGTCGTATAACTTAAAAAGATTTGCTCCTGAAATAGAATTAGTTGCATCAGAAAGACCTTCTATTGGAATAAATTATGGCTATGAGTTAGGAAGTGTATTTGGTACAACAAGTTACAAATACCAGATAATTGATTTTAAAACAGGTTTAGACTACGTCTTTTTGTCTGATTTTGCATTAAATTTTAAAGCCAGAATAACTTTTACAATGGCTTTCCCTGTTTTGGTAGGAATTCAGTACAATTATTCAACAGATTTCGGATTGTTTCACAAACATTGTATCGAACCTTTGTTAGGCTATAATAAATATTTTTTATATACAAATCATATAAAATTTTTTAAGGTTTATCTCGGATATGACATTAACTTAAACCCTACAAAAAATCATTACTGGGATTTTCCTTTAAGATTACATATAATTCTGGGTTTTTAATCAGATTTTAAACTTAGGAACTTTTACGAAATAACATTGTTATTACTGCTTTATATTAAACTGTTATAGGCAATGAATAAAACAACGATAAAATGGAAATAAAAATTATACAGAATGCAATAATAATTGAGATTGATGTAAATGAAAAAAGATACAACTTTTTTTTTGACAGTGGATTTCCTTTTAGTTTTTCAAAAGATTTATCTTAAATCTCAAACGAACATTTAAAAACAGAATGTGCATTTAAACTTGATTTACAAAAACCACCGTTAGACATTAGTGATTTAGAAAGACATTTAGGTATTATACTTTCAGGTTTTTTAGGATTGAATTTTATTCAAAAATTTGAAACTTTTTCGATAAATTTAAACGAAAACAAAATTGAGTTTAATACAATACCTTAAATCCGCAAGTTTTTTCGTAAGTGGTTGCAGGTGAAAACACCTGCAACATGTAGTTTGCACCAGTCAGGTGCCTGTACTGTAAGTATCTCACCTGACTGAATTTCAGATATATAAGTATAGACTTACGGATTTAAGGCAATATTTGAAAGTGATTTTTCACTTCCTATTATAAACAATAGTTCGGTATATTTTTGAAGTAATTCGTTAATATTCAGCAAATTGATTTTGTACGTGTAACAAATTAGTAATTGATTGAAAATCAATAATTTGCTTCGTTCGTTATCACTCATGATGACACTAATTGAAAAATTAACGAATTATTGATATAACAGATATATACAAAACTAAAAACAAATTAAAATATTGATTATCAATAATTTAATAATTCCCAAAAATGTTTGGAAACAATTTTATCAGAAAATATTTTAATCACATAGCGATTGTTAAGAAATAACATATTTAATAATCTATGTGAACTATGTATCTATGTGGTTTAAAAATATCAAATAAACAAGTTATTTATTAACAGTTACATAGTATCACAAAGGACTTTATAACTCTGTACAACTTTGTGGTACCAAAATATAAGCTTAATAGTCTTAAATTCAACTATTTAATTCAAGTTCGAAACTTCAGTTTGTTTCAATTCAAGCAAGATATTTCCAATATGACAAAGAATGGTTAAATTCCACGTAAAATAGTCCTGCTGGTAGCAAATGTCTACATTAATAGCCTGATGTTCAATTAAGAACAATGTACAATTAATTGCACTTATGAATTTTAAATTTTTAAAATGCTAATATCCTTAAAGGACAAGTTTAAGCAAGATATTTCCAATATGACTGAGGGTGGAGGTAAATTCCACCTTAAATTCAATTATTTAATTCAAGTGCGAAACTTTAGTTATTAAAATTATAAAATTGGCACAAAATATGTAATTTATATAAAAATTGTAAAATATAAAAGACATTTTTTAATTTTGCAAACTCTAAAAAATTAATACTAAAATTTATACAAAATGAAAAGAATTGTAATCGTATTATTAATGGTTTTGATTATCAGCGCTGTAATTGGACAAGATTTATATAGTCCGATGTCAAGTTTTACTGATTCTGAAATAACAATAATAGATGAAGCAAAAAAAGACATTGAAAGAGCTGACAGGATGGCTTTAAATGCAAATAATGATTATCAGAAATACGCTGATTTAATGTCAAGTGATAAAAAAGGGAAAAATAAAAAAGGAGAAAAGAAAACAGTTCAAGCCAAAAGAAATCTTTTAAGTGCCGGTACATATTTCAGAAAAGGTTACACCGCATTGTACAATTTATACGCAGAAAAATTATCTACACTTGTTTTCAAGTTTTCTGAAGACCAACAAAAAGCTGATGATTTGAAAGCTGAAGCCGAAAAACTTTTCGATAACGGCGTTAAACAACTTGGTAGTAACGACAAAAATTATTCTGATAAACAACTTGAAAAAGACATAAAATTTAAAAACCTGCAAACTTCTATTACTACTGGTGCTGAAAATATGAAGCAATCTTGTGAAAAATTGGCAGAAGCATTGACATTGTACGAAAATCAGGAGAAAAAACAACAAGATTTGACTGTAAAAGATAATGAAGCATGGCAAGCTGCGTTGATGGAGGATAGTATTTCAGGTTATGAAAATTATCTTGACAATTTCCCCAATGGTTTGCACATTACAGAAGCTCAATCAAGGATAAACGAACTTGAAGAAAAAATCAGAATTGCCGAACAGCAACAAAACAATCCTGATTTGGTTTATCATGTTCAAATAATGGCAGATAGCAAAAAATGGTCGGTACAGGATATAAAGAGTAAAATATATTACACAAATGAAGAAATTACAGAAAAGTATATTGATGGTTGGTATAAATACTGGATTGGGAGTTTTACTTCTTACGACCAGGCAAAAGCAAAAGCAAAACAAGTAAAAGCTACAAGAAAAGGTGCTTTTGTTGTTGCTACAATAAACGGACAACCCGTTGATATTCTTCATGCATTAGATGTGGAAAAAAACAAATAAATTTTTAGTCTTTGTTTTCAAAAAAGCGTTGGTTATTTCTAACGCTTTTTTTTATTTTATAAATTACATTAAATCTATTATAAAACTAATTTGAATTGCTTAATCCCCCTATATTTTGGATTGAGCCTATAAAAACTCGGGCTTGATGATAATAACGAACTTCACAATATTGTCTTGGATTTATCTGTTAATGCCTGATTTTATCTACACTAACACTGCTTTTTGTTTTGAAATGCCTATTTCTGCAATTGTACCGGAATTAAAATCCAAATAATCGCTGTGAATACCATCGCTGAAAATAACTCCGTTTTGTGGCATATTTGATTCAATTTTCAGTATTTCTCCGCTGTTTATTTTCCCAACAACAATATTAGCCTGAGATGTACGACTAATAAAAGGCTCTCTGACTGCAAACATAAGGTAATCAGCGTCTTTTGCAAATGGAACATAGTCTATTTCTGTATCGGGTTTAAATTCTTTCAGAAAACCGTTTGTCATATTAAAAAACGAACTCAACCAACCTGTAGAACCGGCTCCGGTTGATACAATTATTCCGCTTGAACTGTGATTTTCTAAAACACCTTTGTGTTCAATAGTGTATCTTGATGATGCGTGCGAATTTATTCCGATATAAAAATCGTTGAATGCCAGAAGACTTTGACCATCATTTAGTTTTACTTCCGCCATTGTTACGTATTTTGGCAAAAAATTATTTCTGATAACAGAATTAACTGCTTCCATAAAATTATGCGGTGTGTATGGCAAAAGTACACCATCAAAACGATTTACATCAGGATTTACACCTATTATCGGCAGTCCATTAACGTATTTTGCAGTGTTGGCGACTAATCCGTCTTGTCCAAGGACAACAACAACATCTTTTTCATTGAAAATATAATTGGAAATGTATGTCTGTTCAAGAATTTTGGTTTTTATAACAGTATTCAGCTGTTTTCGAACAATATCAAGCGATTGATAAAACTGCTGATTTTCAGTTTCATAGTCAGAATATTCTTTTTCGGCAGATTCTAATGCTTCTGCCTCTTCGAGCATTACTTGTTCTTTTGCCATTGAAGGGGTTTTCAGCGAAATCTGTTTTTGTTTAAATGCAACTTTGTTTTGTTTTATGTAGAATTTTGCCTGTGTTTCTGTATTAAAACGCGACTTTAATTGTTCGAGTCTTGTCGGTCTTTTTATTATTATTGCTGTTTCCTTTTGCTGTCCTTTCATGAATCAAGTTATCGAGTTTTTAAGTTTAAAGTTGATAGTGCATTGTGCATAGTTTTTAGTGCATTGTGCATAGTTTTTTAAGTTTAAAGTTAATAGTGTCATGTAAATTTTGAAATGACGTAAAAAAATTGTTACTTTGTAAAAAAATATAAAATATGATTAAATACAAAGTAACATTAACAAAAGAAAAACGAGAAGAACTATTAGCTATAATAAACAAAGGAAAACATAGTTCTTTAAAATTCAGAAATTCATATATGAGTCCGGTCTAAAAAGCTATCAAAAAAGAACAAATAAAACATAACTAATTGATTTATAGTGTTTTACAAAAAATAATAAACAAACATAACTACTTGATAATCAAATACTTGCAAGTTTGAGTTTGCTTTTTACGACCTTTTTATACTGAACTCATATATTCTTTTAAATGTAGATGAAGGAGAATTTTCTGAAAAAATTACAAATA
>DYKL01000444.1 GCA_020722645.1 Acetofilamentum sp.
TTCATTGTTTCATTGCTTCATTGTTTCATTGCTTCATTGTTTCATTGCTTCATTGCTTCATTGCTTCATTGTTTCATTGCTTCATTGCTTCATTGTTTCATTGCTTCATTGCTTCATTGTTTCATTGCTTCATTGTTTCATTGCTTCATTGTTTCATTGCTTCATTGTTGAATTTTTGCATTGTTGCATTCGTCATTAATATTGCACCGCTGGGGCAAAAAGTTTTTGTTTATTTTTTTTTTCACAAATATTAAGCCCCGCTGGGGCATTTTTTTACAACTAAACTACAATGTCATCATTCAACATTCAACATTCATCATTCGACATTCATCATTCATCATTCGACATTCAACATTCATCATTCGACATTCGTAATTCTTATTCAGATTTTTCCTTTTAACATTGGAACAAAAGTAAACAGACCGTATTCTTTTGTATCAAAATCGAATTCAGATTTGCGGGTAATTTTTTTCATCACTTGCCCGTATCCGGCTTTACCGACAGGAGCGACAAGACAACCGCCAATTTTTAATTGATTTAGCAAAATATCGGGAATAATCTCAATTGCCGCTGTTATCAATATACCGTCAAAAGGCTGATATTGTGGAACTCCTTCGTAACCGTCACCATAAAAAATTTTTACTTTGTAGCCTAATTTTTTTAGCAATTTTGTTGAATTATTATACAAATTTTCAATCCTTTCGACAGAATAAACATCAGCGCCAATGACCGAAAGAACCGCAGCCTGATAGCCTGAACCCGTGCCGATTTCAAGGATTTTATCACCATTTCTAACTTCCAAAAGTTGTGTCTGAAAAGCAACTGTATAGGGCTGAGATATGGTTTGATTATCAGAAATCGATATAGCTCTGTCATCATAAGCTAAGTATTCAAGACCTTTGCTTAAAAAAAGATGTCTTGGTATTGTTTGAATTGCATCTAATACGCTCTTATCTTCTATCCCTTTACTTGCAATGGTTTTAACTAATTGTAAACGTCTTCCCTGCAGAACAGGGGTATCATAAATTGTCATTAATGTGTTTTTTTATAACTTTATTTGTATTTTGAATAAAAATATTACCAAATAATTTTTAAAGGCATTAAAATATTCATATTTATAATTTAACAAATTTCGCCAAACAAAGTTGCCTGAGTAAAACCTGTAACTTTAACATTGACACAAGTTCCTTTTAATGATTCATCTCCGTTAAAAATTATTACTTTATTTTGTGAATTTCTGCCGAAAACCTGTTTGTCATTTTTTTTGGAAATTTCCTCAACGAGTACTTCAAAAATTTTACCTACGTCATTTTTATTGCTTTGATAAGATAAATTGTTTTGAAGGTCAATGATTTCTTTTAATCTGCGGGATTTAACATCTTCCGGAACGTCATCTGCAAGATTTCTGGCGGCAAAAGTGTTAGGTCTTACAGAATATTTGAACATATAAGCATAATCGAACTCAACTTGTCGCATTAAATCAATAGTTTGCTTGTGGTTTTCTTCTGTTTCGCCACAAAATCCGGCAATTATATCTGTACTTATAGAACATTCAGGAATTATCCTTTTAATTGCTTCGATACGATTCAAATACCATTCACGAGTGTAACCTCTTTTCATTCTTTCCAAGACGGCATTACTTCCGGCTTGAACAGGCAGATGAATATACTTGCACACATTTTTATATTTTGCAATCACCTTAAGCACATCATCTGTCATATCTTGCGGATAAGAAGTTGCAAAACGAATTCGTAATTCAGGAAATTCAACTGCAACTTTTTCAAGCAGATTGGCGAACTTCATTTTGCCATCATTCCAGTTATATTTATCTACGTTTTGTCCAAGTAGGGTAATCTCTTTAAAACCATCTTTTTTCATTGTCTGTATTTCAGATAGAATATTTTCGGGACTACGGCTACGTTCACGACCACGAGTAAAAGGAACTATGCAAAAAGCACACATATTATCACAACCTCTTGTGATTGAAACAAAACCTGTAATTTTATTTTTATCGTAATAATAAGGTTCTAAATCGTCATAATTTTCTTGTTTAGAGAGGATTACATCAAGCGGACGTTCGCCTTGTTTTACCTTTTCGATTAAGTCGGGCAATCTTCGGTAAGTGTCCGGACCTGCAACAAAGTCAATGGTTTTAAAGTCGTTGAGCAATTTATCTTTCAATCTCTGAGCAACACAACCAATTAAACCAACAACAAGATTTTTGTTAATTTGTTTTTGATGAGTAAAGAGTCCGATTCTGCCAAAAACCCTTTGTTCTGCATTTTCTCTGACAGCACAAGTGTTAATTAAAATTAAATCAGCTTGTTGATAGTCATCTGTTATTTTATAATTATTGTTTTTTAAAATGCCGGCAACAAGCTCACTATCAGCAACATTCATCTGACATCCGTAAGTTTCAATATAGAACTTCATTTGAAATAATTTGTAATGCAATTAAGATTGCAAAAATAAAGATTTTATGCAGAAAGACTAATAAAAGAGATAAAAACAGTCTAAAATTTTTCTAATGAAATAAAATTTGTTATATTTTTTAATAAATCATCGCTCTATTCCGCAATATT
>DYKL01000445.1 GCA_020722645.1 Acetofilamentum sp.
TCACCTGACTGAATTTCAGATATATAAGTATAGACTTACGGATTTAAGGAAATAAACAAAATTGATTGAAAAGTTGAGTAATTTTGATTTTTATTAATATTTTTGTAATTAAAAAAAATATGAATATAAAAATCGAAAAACCAACTTTTGAAGATGCTGATATAATTGCAAAATATGCAAATAACATAAAAATTTGGAGAGGTTTGACGGATAACTTTCCGCATCCTTATTCTAAACAAAATGCTATTGATTTTATAAAAATAATCGAAAAAGAAGAGCCTCAAAGAACTTTCAAAATCACCAAAGATGGTCAATTTGTTGGTTTTACAGGAATAGTTCTGCAAGAAGGTATCTATAGAAAAAATGCGGAAATTGGTTACTGGATTGCAGAAGAGTTCTGGGGACAAGGAATTGCCTCTGAAGCTGTTAATTTACTGGTGAAATATTTATGTAAAACATTTTATGACATTGAAAAAATATATGCGAAAGTATTTGATTCTAATATTGCATCAATAAGGGTTTTAGAAAAAAATCGCTTCCGAAAAGAAGCAACCCTAGAACAAATAGCTTATAAGGATAATGAATATAAAGACATACATTATTATTCATTTTTTATTTGGCCAATGATGCGTCTTGATTTAACCAAGAGCATTTAAAAACTCATCGCAGGACTGAAATCTTTCTGCCGGATTCTTTTTTGTTGCTTTTTCTATTATCGTGTTATATTTATCACCACGCAGCAATTTTGGTAAAGACTCGTTTATAATTTGGTTACATATATCTGAATATGAGCCGGTTTTGGCAAAGGGTGTTTTTTTTGCCAACATAAAATACAAAATCACACCTAATGTGTAAACATCTGAAAGCTCGCCTATTGTTTGATTCTGAAGAACCTGTTCGGGACTTAAAAACATTGGTGATGTTATTTTCATTTTTTTCGGATTATCATACTCAAATATTCTTGACAAACCAGCATCAAGTATCTTTATTGTTTTGTAATTGTCAGTAAAAAAAATATTTGACGGGTCTAAACTTCTGTGAACTAACCCCACAGAATGAATATATCTTACACCCGATAAAATCTGCTTGAAATAATCAATATTCTGATCCAATGTAAAATCTTTCATTGAAACGGCAAATTTCAGATTTTGTCCTTCAATTAAATCATCAATAACAGCAAAAACCTCATCATCAATAACATAATCCAAAATTGGAACTACATTGATATGATCGAGTTTTTTTATTATTTCAATTTTTTTCAGAAAATGTTCAATCAGACTTTTGTCGTTCAGTTGTTCTTTATTGAAGATTTTTATTACAATTTTTTTATCTTGATTTTCTATTTCGTATCCTAAATAAATGGTACACATTTCACCAAGACCAAGTTTGCGTGTAATTTGGTATTTTGAAATTATTTGATTTTCCATATTTTTTTTTGTTATAGATACAAATATTAACCCAAATATGCATACAATTAAAAAAAAGTTAAACTTTTTGATAAAATATTTATTTTTGTAAAAAATTTAAAATATGGATAGAATTGAATATTTAAAAAAAGTAGCCACACAAGTCAGGCGAGATATAATAAGAATGGTAAGCGGAGCAAACTCAGGACATCCGGGCGGGTCGTTGGGTTGTGCCGATTTTATGGTAGCATTATATTTTGAGATATTAAAACAAAAACCTGAAAATTTTGACATCGAAGGTAAAAATACAGATATGTTTTTTTTGTCAAACGGACATATTTCGCCGGTATGGTATAGTGTGCTTGCAAGAAAAGGATATTTTGACGTGAAAGAATTATCCACATTCAGAAAAATAAATTCAAGACTTCAAGGGCATCCCGCAACACACGAAGGATTGCCCGGTATTCACATTGCATCTGGTTCTCTGGGACAAGGATTATCAGTTGCCTGCGGAGCTGCACTGGCAAAAAAAATTAACGGTGATAACAGCATTATTTTTACTTTGCACGGAGATGGAGAATTGCAGGAAGGTCAAATTTGGGAAGCTGCAATGTTTGCCGCCGCAAAAAAACTTGATAACATAATTTCTACAATTGATTTCAATGATAAACAAATTGATGGTCCTGTCAGCAAGGTATTAAATCAAGGTGTTTTAGCCGAAAAATTTCAGGCATTCGGCTGGGATGTTATTTCTGCTAATGGCAATGATATGGAAAACATTATAAATGCTCTTATAGAAGCAAAATCAAGAACAGGAAAAGGCAAGCCAATCATGATTATTATGAAAACAGAAATGGGTATGGGCGTTGATTTTATGCTGGGTACTCACGCATGGCACGGAAAAGCTCCAAATGCAGAACAAACTGAAAAAGCTCTTGCTCAATTAGAAGTTACTCTTGGGGATTTTTAAAAGTTGTCGGGTTGCATTGTTGCATTGTTGCATTGTTGCATTGTTTCATTGTTGCATTGTTGCATTGTTGCATTGTTGCATTGTTGCATTGTTGCATTGTTTCATTGTTGCATTGTTGCATTGTTTCATTGTTAAATTGGCACATTGACTAATTGGCTAATTGGCACATTGGCTAATTGGCACATTGACTAAT
>DYKL01000446.1 GCA_020722645.1 Acetofilamentum sp.
TGTTGCAGGTGTTTTCACCTGCAACCACTTACGAAAAAACTTGCGGATTTAAGGGGATATAAAAAAATCTTCCAATAGTAAGGTATTTTATACTATCGGAAGATATTTTTTAAGCAGAATAATTATCTGTTAATTATTGAATATTTCGCTTAGTTTTTTATCTAAATCAGTACCGCGAAGGTTTTTTGCAATTATTTTACCTTCCGGATCAATAAGAAAATTAGCAGGAATAGAATTTACTCCGTATTCTCTACCTGCAGCACTATTCCAACCTTTCAAGTCGCTTACGTGAGGCCATTGTTCCAATTTGTCAGCTTCAATTGCTTCAACCCATTTTGTTTTAGTTTGGTCAAGCGAAACACCAAAGACAGTAAAACCAAATTTATTATATTTGTTGTAAGCTGCAACAACATTAGGGTTCTCTTTTCTGCACGGACCACACCAAGCAGCCCAGAAATCAATCAGCACATATTTTCCTCTCAAAGAAGAAAGTTTAACAATATTTCCATCAGGGTCAGGAAGTTCGATTTCAGGAGCTACAGAACCAATAGCAGTTTTAAGCTGACTGTATATTGAAGTTTTGTAATCAATTACAAAACCATTGTCATTGTAAGCATCTAAAGAAGCAAGAAATTTTTTATGAGCATCAATATTTTTTCCGGCTTCTATTGCCATAGCAAACATAACAACAGCTAAATTTCCTGGATTGTCATTCATTAAGCCAAGAATATAAGTTTCAGCTTCTTCCTCAATTGTAAAAGTTCTGTATTTATTAAGTGCCTCATTAAAAAGTAAAGAACCTTCTGAACCTGTAACAACAAAATCACCTGTTACATCATAAGTTACATCAATTTTTTCGTCAGGTTTGATTACCAAAAAGCGATAAGTATTATTATCTAATAGAATTACAAAAATGTCTTCTTTTTGAATATCTAAATCAAATTCAAACTTCCCGTTTTTAATTTCGGTTGTCTTCAGAGTTTCATTAGTATAAGCATTTAAAACACTTATTTTTGTATTAGAAGTGTTAAGAACTTCACCTTTAAGTTTTACATTTTGTCCAAATAAAATATTTGAAAACAATGATAAAACTACCAAAAAAAGATTAAATTTCATATTTATGTTTTTAGTTAATTTTTGCAAAAATAACGTTTAAATGTTTATTTTAATATGTAGTTTTTTACATATTAACTTTTTTTATATTTTCTAAAAAAATCAATTGCTTCAGCAACAATAAAAGTACTGCCTCCGATGAAAATCAAATCATTATCAGTTGCATTTTTAAGTGCGTTTAAAATAGCTGTTTCTACCGAAATATAATCATCTCCGTACAAATTATGAGTTTCCGCTTGTTTTTTCAATTCCTTTTCGTTCAAAGCTCTTAACAAATTAGCTTTTGTAAAGTAATACAGGGCATTTTGAGGTAGAATTTTTAAAATTCCGTTTATATCCTTATCTTTTACAAATCCAATTACAAAATGTAATTTTTCGAACTGTAAATTTTTAATTTGATTAGTAACATTATGAATACCGTCTATATTATGACCTGCATCACAAATGACCTTGGGATTATCATTTAAAGTTTGCCATCTTCCCATTATACCGGTATTTTTCACTACATTAATTAATCCTTCTTTTAATTGTTTTTCGTTAATATCAAATATATTTTTCAATATTTCGACAGACTGCAGAATTACAGCTATGTTGAATTTTTGATATTCTCCGATTAAACCGAATTCGATACTTTCAAATAATGTGTTTCCGTGTTTTTCAATGTTAAAAACAAGTGTATTTTGTTCAGAAAGGTAAAAGTTTTTGACATTGTAATTATTATCAACAAAAAAAACCGGAGCGTCAACTTGTTGGGCTTTTTTTGAAAACACTTGTTTAACCTCAGTTTTTGTTTCACCAGTCACAACTGGAATGTCTTTTTTAATAATTCCGGCTTTTTCGGAGGCAATTTCAGTTAGTTTATTGCCCAAAAATTGTGTATGGTCATAACTTATATTGGTAATTACAGATAAAACAGGTGTGATAATGTTTGTAGAATCCAATCTTCCGCCCATTCCAACCTCAATAACGGCAACATCAATCTGTTCTTTTGCAAAATAGTCAAAAGCCATAGCAACAGTAATTTCAAAAAAAGATGGTTTTAATGACATAAAAAAATTACTGTGTTTTTCAACAAAGGCAACCACATATTCTTTTGATACAGGTTCTCCATTTATTTTTATTCTTTCTCTGAAATCAAGGTAATGAGGAGATGTGTATAGTCCTGTTTTATATCCTGCCTCTTGCAAAACTGATGCGATTGAATGAGTAACACTTCCTTTGCCGTTTGTTCCGGCAATATGAATCGTTTTAAACTTTTTATGCGGATTTCCAAAATAATTGTCAAGTGCAATTGTATTATTTAAATTTGCTTTGTAAGCAGTTGCTCCTATTCTTTGAAACATCGGCAGTTGCTTGAACAAATATTCTAATGTTTCTTGGTAGTTCATTTATATCCTAATTTGAATTGAAAAGTTAATAATCATGTTAAAAAATATTAGGGATTTCGAATGCCTC
>DYKL01000447.1 GCA_020722645.1 Acetofilamentum sp.
TTTATCACCGTTATAGTAAAGTTTAAATGAATGGTTTTTAGCCGTTGTTAGGTGGGTAGTTTTATTTATTTGTTTCTAAATTTTGAGAAGTATCTATCAATTTCTTGTCTTAATTCCATACCTGCTTTTTCAAAGCAATCGAGTAAATCTTGATAAGCACCTTTCCCTCCAAGGAAATCCCAAAATTCTTCGCCTACCAATAGTTCATATTTGTCATCAATCATACCTCTAATAGTCCACCGCTCATATGGTTTTGGTTCATAAGGATTATAGGGTATAGCGATAATTGTGTTTATCTTTAAGTTATTATTCTGAGTGAAAGCAATTGCCGCCCATTCCAATAATGTTCTTTTAAAATCTTTAAAATTACTTATATTTGGCTTTGCTGTCTTTAAGTCAAAAAAGAATTGTACACCATTGCTATTTTCAACAAAGAGATCAACTTTAACAGTTCTTAATTTATTTATTTTTCCAATTTGAGATGCTTTGCGTAACTTTTCGAGTTCTTTTAGTTTATTAGGTGGTGAACCGATGGAAAGTTTATTCATTATATCTTGAATAACAATCTGAGACTTTTCAGTAATAGTATTACCTATAATATATTGTGATTTTACTTTTGAAAAATGGTTTTTTGCTAATTCAACGGCAACAGGTTCAAAGATTGAAGTACCGAAAGTTGTATTCAAAGATTGAATAAAAGAATAAAGAGCCATCCTGTCCCTACCGAGTAATCTAAAATGAAAAGGCATATTTGAACTTTCAGGGTTGTAATTATTAAATTTGTTGCGTATGGAAGATTTAATTACTTCTTGAATGTTTTGTTTTACTTTATTATTTAATGCCATTATTTTTCTCTTAAGTGAAATATTATCTCAGAATAGACTCCTTTATCTTTTTCTGTACGGTTTAAAACAGGTCTTTTAAATTGATTAACAATTTTCATCCCTGATTTTTCGGCAATAATAGGATACAAATTATATTTATCATTTGCTACTAAAAATACATGGGAATCATTAGCTAAATATTTTTTGCAGTTTAAGAGTACTGCAACAATTCCTTCAATATAGCTTTCCCTTGCTTCTTTCCCCTGTCCTTTATATAATGGACCTATTTCCAATTCATCTCTTCTCTCAAAACCAAATAAATCATAAGCGTAGGCATGTTGTTCGTGATAATCAATTAATCCAACATAAGGTGGAGATGAAAAAATCCCTTTAATTTTTTTCTTTTTAACTAGCTCTGCAAATTCAGGATTGATTTTTTCCAAGTTTCTAACGATATTTATTGTTCTCCCATCACCTGTTAAACATGTCTGATAAGTTTTAGTCCTGAGTTTATCAAAATGAATCAAACGTTTTAAAGTATCATTTGAGTATGTTGTCCACCATTTCAGAATTGATAATTGAGGTTTACAAATTTTACCGTGTTTAGGACAATAGTATGGAGTTGTAACAGGTTCAATCAGTGTAGCCAAATCCGTATGGGTTGTAGCTCTACAACTACGCATAGTTCGACTAAGGATAATACTTATAATATTTTTTGAATTTTTATTTTCGATTTTTTTAATTTCTTCAAAAACGAATTCAATTTCTTCCCTTATTGGTTTAAGGTACCATTTATCAATAAATTTTTCAGATTTATTTTGTGTTAACTTGATATTATAACTTTTCACAAGTTTTTCATAAAAAGATAAAAATTCTTTTTCTTTTTCTTTTCCATATTGTTCTTCGTCTATTTCTCTATTACGAACTTTGTATTTATATTCGGGAGTTGGAAAAAACTCGATGTTAAATTTGTAAAGTTCTTTTGTAATCTTTTCATCAAATTCAAGTGTTTGAGAATTGGCAAGAAAAGATTTTAACGCATATGTAATACGATTAATTTCTTTGTATACATCAATCATATCATATTTTGTAATTTTAGAATTGGCAATTAATGAATTGAATTCAGAAATATCAATACCTATAGCATGCATTCCCAGTTCATTACATTGTACCAAAGTAGTACCACTACCACAAAATGGATCAAGAATAATATCTCCCTTATTAAAATATACTTCTGTTTTAAAATTATCTGTATGTTCATCAAGGAAATATTCTACAAGCTGAGGGATAAATTTACCTTTGTAGGGATGTAAGCGATGGACATGTTTTGTGGTTTCTGCTTCTTTAAATTGGTCAAAAGATAATGTCCAATTTAAATCTTCTCCTAATTGTTTTTTCCATGAAATTTCTTTTTCGCCATGAAAAGAATTATAATAATTTTTTAGTTCTTCTTTTGAAATTAAAACATTTCCATTTATTCCGTATTTTCTTATTATTCCGTATTGTATTAAATAGGAAATATTAGAGGTTGTAACATTTTTGCCTGTGAAACGGGAAGCCCATTTACTAGCTTCTGTAATATTTAACATTCCTTTTTCGTTCATTTTTTCTTCTGTCTTATCAAATAAATATAGTTTCATATATTTTGTTCCGTTTAAATCGATTTTATCATTTATTAATTTAAATAAAACAAATATAATATTATTTTTATTTTGTCAAATAATTAATTTATTGAAAAAG
>DYKL01000030.1 GCA_020722645.1 Acetofilamentum sp.
TAACGAAAATCGTACAGACAGGGCATGCCCTGTCTCAACAATGATAACGAAAATCGTACAGACAGGGCATGCCCTGTCTCAACAATGATAACGAAAATCGTACAGACAGGGCATGCCCTGTCTCAACAATGATAACGAAAATCATACAGACAGGGCATGCCCTGTCTCAACAATGATAACGAAAATCGTACAGACAGGGCATGCCCTGTCTCAACAATGATAACGAAAATCATACAGACAGGGCATGCCCTGTCTCAACAATGATAACGAAAATCGTACAGACAGGGCATGCCCTGTCTCAACAATGATATAAAAATAAAATCAAATTTAAAATGGAAATAACAGGAATATTCAAAAATGCAGATTTGCACGAATTTGCAACCCAAGACCAAATAAAAATCGAAAACGGTATTCTTATTTTCGATGATTCTACTACAAACCTGAAATTTGTTAATCTTGGGCAATATATCGGAGAAAACCAAGAATATAGTCCATTTGACGGATTATTTAAAATAGAAATAACCGGAGTAGAATTCAGAGCAGAGCAGCCTAATTTACAATATTTGGATTTGAGTTATCAGAAGCTCGGTAAAATCACAATCAAAAATTGCTCTAATTTAAAGGCATTATACCTGTTTAATTGCGAATTAGCAGAAATTGTTTTTGAAGGAAAATTCAATAATCTGCAATTGATAGACCTTTCAAAAAACAAACTTACAGAAGTAAATCTGCAAAAAAATAATTTTCCGGCATTACAGAACTTTTTTATAAATGCAAATCAAATAAAAGACCTGTCGTTTTTAGCTCCATTTATAATCGAAGATGAATATTTTGATTTCGGGATAAGCGGAAATCAGCTTTTAAATCCACCACCGGAAATTGTCAAAGAAGGAAATGATTCAAAAGGTGATAAATATTCACATAGAACCAAAAATTGAAACAAAAATAAATAATACAAATGTAAATGGAGACAAAAATTTTGTAGCTCAATGTATTGAAAATTCAAATATAGACTACACAAAAACAGTATATCCCGACAATAAAGAAGAATTTGAAAAACTTCACAAAAGGCATGACAAACATGACGAAAATTTTGCAAATATTATGTTGGATATTGATGGTTTAAAAGATGAACTACCTCATAAAAATTGGCAGGAAATTGATATACTAATTAAAGATTTTAAGGAAGAAACAAATGCAAATTTAGTTGAAATTACAGATCAGATTTTTCAGTACATGGACAATAATTTTGCTGATTTCCAAAAATATTCAGAAGGTAAATACAAAGAACTGTATGAAAAATTAAAATCAAGTGACAATCCTTCAGCAAAAATCAATTTTGCTCTACCTTTATTAAAATTATTGGATATTGCAGGAATACCGGTAAGCGGAATTATTGAAATAATTACAAAAACTGTTGATTTAAAATTTAGTGCAGATAAGAAACTTAAATTTAACGGAACTTACTTACAAGTTTGTAGGGTTTACTGGCGATTGCTTAGAAAAAAGGCACTTTTGTAGCAACAGAAATAAATTTACTATATTTCACATTATCAATAGATTAAAATTTTTATGCAATTTTACTTGTTTGTCAGAAAAAAAACATTAATTTTGCAAAAATACACAATATCAAGCATTTACAATTTGTAGCAACAGATTGTGAGTTTTTATATGCTCAAACCCTTAGAAATACTGGATTTTTCTTAGTAAGTTCCGATTTAAGAAAATATTCGGCAAATAGAATGTTTTTTCAAGTTTTGACTTTGATTTTCTTGTCTATTTTCGTATCAATAGTTTAGTATGTTTTATTGTAATTGTTTGTCAGTCAGAGCATTAATATTCGTAAAAGGTTAAAATTATAAATAATTGAAAATCAATGATTTGCTAATTTGCTAATTGAAAAATTATCATATTATTTTCGTAGAATATTTCAAAAATTTGTTTTTTTCAACAAAAAAATCTAAATTTACCAAGTTATTTGTGATTTAACAACCCTAAAACTCAAAAACTATGGCAAATTTTGACAGACCACCGGTTGTTGCAGGTTCGTTTTATCCTGCTGATTCCCAGAAATTGGAAAAGACAGTGAAAAAATATTTAGAAAATGCAGTTCCAAGAAAAGAAGATGCAATAGCAGTAGTTTCGCCGCACGCAGGATATATTTTTTCAGGTCAGGTTGCTGCCAATGCCATTAATCAAATCAATCCCGATAAAAAATACGAAAACGTGTTTATCATCGGTTCAAGTCATTATACATCTTTCGATGGTGCATCGCTCTACAATATCGGAGATTACAAGATTCCGGGTGCTACCGTAAAAGTAAACAAAGAGTTTTGTACAAAATTCATAAATGAATATCATTTTTTTCAGTACTGCCGAAATGCTCATAATCAAGAACATTGCATAGAAGTTCAGATACCTTTTTTGTATCATCATTTAAAACAAGATTTTCAGATTGTTCCGATAGTAATTTGTACAAACACAATAGCCACCATAAAACAAATTTCACAGGCATTAAAACCTTATTTTAACAGTAAAAATGCTTTTATTTTCAGTTCAGATTTTTCACATTATCCACCCTATGAAGATGCCAAAGAAATAGACAGAATAACTGCCGGATCCATTATCGAAAATAATCCTGATATTTTTCTTGAAACAATCAAACAAAATTCACTGAAAAATATAGAAAACCTTGCAACAAGCACTTGTGGCTGGACAAATTTGCTTACGTTATTGTATATGACTCAGAAATCGGAAAAATACAGCTACCGGATTATTGATTATAAAAATTCGGGCGATTCAGGATTGGTGGGCAAAGAAAAAGTTGTCGGATATTTTGCCATTTCTGTAACAGAAACGCAGAAAAAGTTTAGTCTGACAGATTCCGAAAAATCTTTTTTAAAAAAACTTGCTGAATCGGCATTAAAAACTCACGTTAAAAATGAAAAACCCCCTGCAATTGATAAAAATCAGCTAACTGAGAATATTAAACAAAATGTCGGTGCTTTTGTTACACTATACAAAAATGGTCAGCTTCGTGGTTGTATCGGCAGGTTTATGCCTAATAGTTCACTTTACAAAGTTGTGGAAGATATGGCTATTTCTGCCTCTTCGCACGACAGTCGTTTCTCTCCGGTTTCGGAAGATGAACTTAAAGATATAACAATAGAAATTTCTGTTCTTACGCCTTTGCAAAAAATATCTTCTATTGACCAGATTGAAGTTGGCAGAGATGGTATTTACATTGTCAAAGGTAGCAATAGTGGCACTTTGTTGCCCAAAGTTGCTACAGATAACGGTTGGTCAAAAATTGAATTTCTGGAATATTGCAGCAAGTTCAAAGCCGGTATAGGTAAAGACGGGTGGAAAGATGCCGAATTGTTTATTTATCAGGCTATTGTTTTTTAAAATTAAACAGCTTTAAATATTTATAAATGAAAAAAATTATCGTTTCAGTTTTTGCTATTTTATCCTTTTTTATTACGGGTTATTCGCAAAATATAACAGTTGTCTTACCGAATGGTGGGGAACATTTTACTCAGGGAGTTGCTGCTCCTCATAATATAATCTGGACAAAAAGCGGAGTTACGAGTGTTGATGTTTTTTATTCGCTTGATAGTGGATTGACTTGGGCAACAATAGCAACAAATCATACAGATGATTATTATAATTGGGCACCACCATTTGAAGTTACTGACAAATGTCTGATTGCAGTTCAGGAATCGGGCGGTTCGGTCTCCGATACCAGCAATGCAGTATTTTCAATTGTAGAAAACCATAATTATTATGCAGAATGGAACACTTCGATGGGGAATTTCAGGGCAATGCTACATAACAACATTATTCCTGTTGCTACACAGAATTTTATAAATCTGGCTGAAAGAAATTTTTACGATAATCTGATTTTTCATAGAGTGATAGCAGGTTTTATGATTTAGGACGGTTGTCCGCTCGGAACAGGTTACGGTGATCCGGGCTATGAATTTGATGATGAAATTTCGCCTTTATTAACTCACTCTTTCCCCGGCGTTCTTGCAATGGCGAACTCAGGACCAAATACAAACGGCTCTCAGTATTACATTACGGTTGATGAAGCATCTTGGCTTGACGGCGATTATACGATTTTTGGACGTATTGTTGACGGAATGGACGTTGTGTATGCTATCAGCGAAGTTGAAACTGATGCTTACGACAAACCTCTTGTTGATGTTGATATTTATTCAATTACAATTTCCGATTACAATCCGCAGTTAGCTTTGACGTATCCTGACGGAGGCAAGGATTTTCTGGAAGACAGTATTATTACAATTCAATGGAACAGCGAATATGTTGCTGATGTAAAAATTGAATATTCTACTGACAACGGAACAAACTGGAATACAATAAATGACAGCATACCGGCTGATTTTTCTCAATATGAGTGGCAGGTTCCGGCTGATTATTCTGAGTTATGTCTGATAAAATTGTCTGATGTTCAGCATCCTGAAACAATAGACGAATCAGATGCAAATTTTGAAATTAGGATTAAACCGGTCAAAATTACAAGATTTGAATTATACGAAGGTGTTACTCCAAACATAGAAAATGAAGATAATCTGATAATGCCCGAAAAACCATTAAGATTTAAAATTCAGTTTTCAAGCAATTATGATGTGCCGCTTACAAACTTAACTGCCTCGATAAATACTGCAAATAGTGGAGTTTCGGTTACTCAGAACCAAGTTAGTTTGTTGCAACTTAACGATGGCGAAAAAGTTTGGTCTGATGATTATTTTGAAGTTATTATGCCTGAAACAGTTCCTGTAAACGAGAGTATTGTTTTTACGGTATCTGTTACTTCTGATGATGTTCCTGATATTCCATGTAAAAGCAGTTTTTCGATTCCAATGCTGAAGCTTGGCAACTTTTCGCAAGCGTATGATAATAATACCGGTAACAGTGCCGGAAACGGCAACGGAATAGCAGAACCCGGCGAAACAATAGAACTGAAGATGAATCTGGCAAATACAAGCAAGGATACTTGTTATCAGGTTTACGGAAAACTTACTAAATATCACAATTTTATAAACATCTGGAATGGGATAGAAGGAGTTAGCGGAACTGTTTATGATACAACTATGTATAATAATTTTCAGCCGATAAATCCGAACAATATAATGGCTGCTCCAAAAAGCAACTTTGTGTTTGATTACAATGCCGCTGATATTTATTTTGTGCCGCTTTTGTTAAAAGTTTACGGTTTTATTAATGGCGAACAGGGTTCAAGTTTTGAAGAAGGCGGAATTAAAATGGGGTGGGGGATTCCCTATTCTATGAACGATTCTTATCCTGTTTATAACGACGAAACAACTCAATCAGAAGTAAATATCGTGATTTTAGGGAACCCTTGTAATGACAAAATTCGGTTTTTATATAATAATTATGATTCAGAAGGTGAATTTATTTTAAATATTTACGTTTTAAGCGGTAAAAAGATGTTTTCTGAAAATTATATCCATAATAACGAAAATATTTATCAAATTGAATGTTCGGAATTTAGCAACGCTCTGTATTTTTTGGTAATTATTGACGGAAATAATGTTTACCGGAATAAAGTTGTTATTAACAGGTAAAATTTCTTGGTATTGGTTTAAACCTGTTGATTTTGTCGGTGGGGGTACCGACAAAAGCGTGTATTACCTACATTTCAGGTGTCCACACCTGAAATTTCAATGGTTTTAAACCAAGACCAAATACTTTATGAAAGGTCTTTAAATGCTTGTCCGAATCTGAAATATATGTTTTTACCGAAAATTCTGATATGATAACGTTTTTTTACGGGTTTTGCTTTGTAACTGAAAGCAAGTTCTACACTTGTGCCTGTTGAAGCTCCGTTTACATCGTACAAATCCAAAACTTTGTAGTCAATTTCTAAAACACCGACAGAGTTTATCAGATTAATTCTTTCCTGCAGATTCTGAACGCCGGTAGATTTGTGTCCTTTCCGTCGTGATGCAATTTCAGCGGCTTTTTCTCGTCCAATACCGTTATCCTCAACAATACAAATAAGTGTAGAGTTTTGTTTTTTAAAGGATAATTTCAGTAATCCGTCTTTTTGAAGCGGTGCTAAGCCGTGCCATATTGCGTTTTCGATAATCGGCTGAATTATCATAGGAGGAATATTAAAAACTGTAGTTTTGATATTTTCATCAATTTCAAATCTGAAAGTAAAACTATCGTCAAAACGCATTTTTTCAAGCTCAAGATAAAGTTTTAATGTGTTTATTTCTTCTTCAAGCGAAATATATTCCTGTTTTGAATTATCAAGAACTTTACGCATCAGGGTTGCAAAACTTGTCAGATAAAAGTCGGCTTTGTCTGAATCATTTTCCAAAATATACCGTCTGATTGAATTTAGTGCGTTGAAAATAAAATGCGGATTCATCTGCGACCGTAAAGCTTTTTGTTCGGCACGCATTAATCTTCGTTTGAATTTCAAATCTTTTTGCAACACACTGAAACGGTAACTAAAACCTGCCAATGCAGTTAATAATATGATAAACAGCAGGATAACATAAAACAGAAGCGATTTTGAAAATTTGTTTTTTATTCTGAAGTTTATTTTAATCGGTTTTTCATTCCAGACTATCCCGTCTGCTGATGAAGTCAGTAACAAAGTGTAATTGCCGGGTAAAAGATTGGGAAATCTCAGAAAACGGTTGGCAGTTGTAACCCATTTATTATCAAAACCTTCTAATTTGTATTTGTAAACAACTTTATTTCCTGCACTATAACTTATTCCTTTGAAAAAAATCGAAATTGTGTTTTTTTCGTAGGGAAATTTGTAAATGTTTTTTATTTCTATTTGCCAGTCGTTTACAAGAATACTGTCGATTATTAATTCAGGCGGAATAATGTTTTTTTTGATTTCTTCGGGATAAAAAGAAATTATACCTTGTGTTGTACCAAGAAAAATACAATCGTCAATTTTGTCTATATCTTTGATTTCGCTTGCATATAAACCGTCAATGTCTGAAAATCTTGTGTTGAAAACCTGCAATGAGTCGTAATGTTCAACTATGTTAATTTTACTTAGACCTTTGTTTGTCCCAATCCATAAGTCATTGTTGTCTGCGAAAACCGAATTAACAAAGTTAGAATTTAAACCGTTTTTTTGTTCGAAAACTTTTAAATAGTTGTCTTTGGGATTATAAAAAAATATCCCGTTTCCGTTGGTAGCAATAATAATGAACTTGTTGAATTTAGTAATATCGTTAACTCTTGATTTCAGAAGTTCGTTTTTTTCTCCTAAAAATTCATAAGTATTGTCTTTAAAAGCATATAGACCGTTTATAGTTCCAATCCAGACACATAAATCATCGTCAACAAATATTGCATTTGCAGTAGGAAAGTTCTCAACTTCAACCTGTTTGCATAAAGTATCACAATAAATATTTAAACCGTTTTCAGATGCGACATAGATATTTTTGTCCTTGCCGAAAATTTTGTAGCTTCTTGCCAATGTGTCAATTATGCTTGTCTTTCCATTTTTAACTTTCAGTAATTCCTTTCCCAGATACCATATTGAGCTATCAGAAGTAGAAGCAATATCTAAAACAGCATAATCTCTTCCGCTTCTTAAAAGCAGATTTTCAATAGACATAATTCTGTGTTTATTCAGCAAACACCTGACAACCTGTCTGTCGAATGTTGAAAAATGCAGATAACCGTTGGAAATGTTAATAGATAGAATGTTAAACAATTGAATGCCAAACCTTTTGTAAGATATAAACTGAAAAGAAGGAGAATAATAGACTCCGTTTTCGGTTGTAGAAAGCCAATATCCGTTTTGGTGATCCTGATAAACCGCAATAGGAGACATTCCTGATAAATAAATTTCGGGAATAGCTTTTAAATCAGCGTTTTCGTAAAAATAAACACCTTCGTAAAGGACACTAATCCAGAAGTTTTTATTGTTATCACAGAATAAACCTGAAATTTCGTTGTTGTATTTTTTTATGTTAATTATTTTATTATTTTTCAGATGGTACAAAAATTCTCCCACGGAAACAAGGAATTCACCATTTGAAACTTTAATAAAATTTTTTCGGAATCCTTTGTTTATTCCGTTGAGATAATGTTCGTTTTTGTATGTTTTAAAAAATAGAGAATCATTAAAATTTTTATCAGGAATAAGAGTGTAAATAAAACCATTGTTAAACTCTTTAAAGTAAAATGACCGATTTTCGCATTCTGGCATTCGGTTAAACACCTGTCCGTCTTTAGTTATTTCGTATATTCCTCCCAGAGCGGGCATAATCCAAACGCTTTGATTATCATCAATATACAAGACGTTTATGAAATAATTTTTTGACAAATATTTTAAAGTGTCATTGTATTCAAAAATGTAAAATTTGCCGTCTTTGTAGTAGCTTAAAACGCCGTCATAAGTAGCAAACCAAATTCTTCCTAATTTGTCGTAAAACATTTTAATTATTGAATTAGAAGGAAGACCGTCGCTTTGAGTGAAATTTTTAAATTCATAGCCGTCGTATCTGCTGAGTCCTCGGCTTGTTCCAAACCACATATAACCGGCAGAGTCTTGCAACTGGCAGTATATTTCTGAACTTGCCAATCCCATTTCGGTTGAAATATGTTTAAATTCAGCTTGTTGAGCAGTGACAGAAGTGCTAAATATATAAAAAATCAGTATTACGGAATATATTTTTTTCATTAAGCAAATTGCTTGTAATTTATTGGCAAATTTAAAAATTTATAGTTTTTTGAAAATAAAACTTACAAAAAGTCTTTCTGTGATATTCAGTCAAACCATTTTTCAAAACTGTTTCTTTGTGAATTTTTGTAGGGTAACCTTTGTTCTTTTGCCATTCGTAAACAGGATATTTTAAATGAATATCTTTCATAAAATCGTCTCTGAAAGTTTTTGCAAGTATCGAAGCTGCCGCAATCGAAGAATAAATGCCATCACCCTTGATGATTGTCTTGTATTCAATATCCCGAAAAGGTTTGAATTTGTTTCCATCAACTAAAATCAGTTCAAATTTAGTTTTTAGTTTGAATAAAGCTCTGTGCATAGCCTCAATAGAGGCATTTAAAATGTTGATTCTGTCAATTTCTTTGTTATCGACCATTTCAACGGCCCATTCAACAGCGTTTTCAATAATATAATCACGAAGGATATAACGGTTTTTTTCCGGAATTTTTTTTGAATCATCTAAAAGATGATGATAAAAATTATCAGGCAAAATAACGGCAGCAGCAAAAACAGGTCCGGCAAGACAACCTCTGCCGGCTTCATCACAACCGGCTTCGACAAATTCATTTGAATATCTTATTTTCAGATTGGCTTTCATCATTAACTTACTAAGGTGCCAATATTTTCACCGATTACAACAGCTTTCAAATTGCCTTTTTTATGCATATTGAAAACCCTTACAGGCATATTGTTTTCTGAACATAATGCAAACGCTGTAATATCCATAACTCGAAGCTTTTTGTCAATAACTTCATCGAATGAAACTTTTTCGTACATAATTGCACTCGGGTCTTTGTGAGGATCAGCATTAAAAACACCATCAACATTAGTACCTTTTAGCAGAATATCAGCCTTAATTTCAACGGCTCTCAAAGCAGCAGCAGAATCTGTTGTGAAATAAGGATTTCCGGTTCCGCCCGCAAAAACTACAATTTCTCCTTTGTTCAACAATTTAATAGCTCTGTCAGGTGTGTATCTTTTAGCATAAGGTTCCATAAATGTTGAAGTCAACAAGGTGGATTTTTTTCTATGGTCAATAATTTCCGACTGGAGAGCAATACCGTTCATAACAGTTGCCAACATTCCCATATAATCACCTTTTGTCCTTTCAAAACCTTTTGAAAGACCTTTAATCCCTCTGAAAATGTTCCCGCCACCAACAACTACGCCAACTTGAACACCTAAATCGGAAACTTCAATAATTTGTTCAACAAAATTTTGTAGATTTTCAGGATTATAACCGAATTTATCAGTACCTGCGAGAGCCTCTCCACTTAATTTGAATAAAATTTTTTTGTATTTTAGCATAATATTATAATTTTGAAAAATCAAATAAAAAGAACATAATTACAAATTATTTAATCAAATACATACTTGTATTAAAAAAAAAACGTTTATTTTTATAAAGTCGAAACAAAGATATTTAAAATAAATTTTTTAAAAAATCGAACTTTATAATACTTTTGTAGTCTATAAATTACTAATAATAAAAAATCATTGTTATTATGAAAAAAATAATTTTTACATTGGCATTGTTACTTTTAGTTACAATCAGTTTTTCACAGAAACCCGAGATGGTTTTTATCGAAGGAGGTTCTTATTATATGGGTAACGATTACTCCGTTGCATTAGATGAAAAACCTGAGCATAAAGCTACACTAAGTAATTTTTATATCAGCAAATACGAAGTTACTTTTGAGATGTTTGATAATTTCTGTAATTCAACCGGTTTTGATTATCCAGACGATGGAGGTTATGGAAGAGGCAAAAATCCTGCAATTAATGTTAGTTGGGAAGGTGCTATCAAATATTGCAACTGGCTGAGTTCAAGATTTGGTTACGATAAAGTTTATGATTTACAAGTGGATAGTGCCGGTACTTCTATTAAAGGTGTAAATTGGGAAGCTAATGGTTACAGACTCCCAACCGAAGCAGAATGGGAATATGTTGCAAAAGGTGGCAGTAAATCACAGGGTTTCGCATACTCTGGCAGTAACGATCCAAAAGAAGTTGCTTGGTTTTCTGAAAATTCAGAAGCAAAACCTCACGAAATTGGTACTTTAAAACCAAATGAATTAGGTATTTATGATATAGTCGGAAACGCTTGGGAATGGTGTTGGGATTATTATGATGAGGAATATTATGCAAAAGCTGATGAAAATGACCCACAAGGTCCTGACAAAGGCGAAAACAGAGTTTACAGAGGCGGTAATTTTGAAAGTAAATTGGAATTTATAAGAATTACAAGAAGATTTTCTTTATCTCCAACTTTGAGATCAGGGTTGGTTGGTATCAGACTTGTTCAGAATGGCAATGCAGAACAGTAAAAAAATAAAACAAAAAAGACACTTTAAAGTGTCTTTTTTTTTAGTTCAGTTCAAAAACAATTGGCAATACAGATTAACTATCTAAAGGTGTTACGTTATTTTATGTCGGTTTTTTAAAATCAGCAGTAATTTGATTGCTCTGACTTTGACAATTTTAGTCATAAAAATGGAGCTTTTTAAATGTTGTGAAATTATAGGTATTGGCTTAAACCTGTTGATTTGTCGGTGGGGAAACCGACAAAAGCGTGTATAACAGACTTTTCAGGTGTTCACACACGAAATTTCAACGGTTTTAAACCAAGACCAAATTTTAAATAGATTATTATTAGTTTCCTTTTTCACAAATAAAGTAGATCTCAAAAAAAGTGTCGTGCAAATAAAATTGTTTTTCTGTTTTTTATTGATGATGCTATTTGCTTTATTATATGGTTTTTATACTCCATTTTTTTAAAAAAATAACAATATCCCGGTTTTTTAACCAACAAGATATAAATTTATTTTTTTGTAAACAGTTGTAGATTAGACTCCTCGAATGTTCCGTTGTAACCTGTTGAAAAGTGCAAGGGAATAACGTTTTCGGCTTCCTGTTTGTACAAATCTCTTAATTTTGACTGAAAATAATCCCGAAACATATCAAGCGTTTTTGTATAAGTTCCAAAGAGTTTAATGTCCCAGATTGTTGTGTCTATGTATTTTATGGGTATGCCCGAATCATCTTGTAAAATATAATCTGATTTTTCGAGAGTAATATTTCTGATTTTAGCAAACCAAATGTTCAAGTATGATGCGGCTTTCAGAAAAGTTACATTTATGTTCCGATTTCCCAAAAACGTTAAAAATTCAGGTGTTTCATCAATTTGCGGTTCTCCTATATCGTGCGAAAAATAGAACATAGTTTTTATCTTATTTTCGTGCTTTGCATAATAATCAATTTTAACGCCCAAAATAAACTCATCTTTGGGGTCTTCTACTATTTCTGTTTCAGACGATAAATTCATAACATTTCCGTTTTTGTCAATAGTAATTTTCTGAACATCAAGAACTTGACAACCGGAGTGTATCATAAAAACAAAGATTATCGGCAAAACGCCACTGATACTGTCTTTTGTAGAGCCGGTATATTGAACTTTCATTTTTTTTGTAATAAAATACCCCTGATTTAAAATATTTCTTAATGAACTGATTATCTGTTCAAAATAATTTGACAATTGATATTCCGAAAAGCCCGAAAAATCAGGGATTTCGCCAATCGGTTCAAGTGCTGCCATTATTATTGTATCGGCATTCGGAAAAAACAATCTTGCATTTATAAAATCAGGTCCGCTGTAAGGATAAAACAATGTTTTTATATCTTCATTTGCATCGTTTAAATATGTTTGTCTGAAAGAATCAATTTTTGTAACACGCTCATTATTAAAGGTGTTGAATGCCAAAGTAAGATCCGAACTATAGTTTTGCCATTGTTTTGATTGTTCCAAATTTTTATATAAACCATTTTCATCTTGCCTTTGTCCTGCAAGCCAAAGAGCTAGATCATTATAACTTCTGTCATAAGCCGATAAATTAATTTTTTGAACAATTTGAGTTGTATCTGCTTGATTAATACTGTCTTGAATGGAATTTTGAGTGTTTTGATTCTTGTCTTTACAGCTTGAAATAAAAACTATAATCGCCACAAGAAATAATGATTTGATAATGCGTTTCATATTATTTAGTTGATTTTTTTGATACAAATTTATTGATAAAATAAACAACAGCACCAACAGCTATGGTTGCAAAACTGTACAAAGCTGTTACAGGTTTGTCTTTGACAATAAAAAACATCATCCAACCTGTAACAATCAGAAAAATTGCGGGAGTTATCGGATAACCAAATGTTTTGTATGGTCTTTCAATATTCTTTTTTGTAAATCTTAAAACATAAACTCCAAGAACTGTTATAAATGACGATAATGTTAGTGTAAAACCGATATAATAAATTATGGCTTCGAAGGTTGAAGTTATTATCATAAACAAAACAATGGCAGTTTGCATAAAAATGGCAACGGCAGGAATTTCATTTTTATTTTTTTTACCCAAAAATTTCAGAGTTTTGTAATCTTCGCCAATTACTTGAATAACACGAGGTCCCGCCCAAGTCATAGAACTGATTGCAGAAATTAAACCGATTGAAATCAGCAGTCCCATTATAATTCCGCCCGTTTTACCGAAAATATAATTTGCCGCAATATACCCGACTTCTTCTTGTCCAATCATCTCATTTGCAGGCGTAGAATACATAAAAACCGCATTAACCGGCACATACAACAAAATAACAATTATAGTTCCAAGAAATAAAGATAAAGGCAAATTTTTACGCGGATTATCAATTTCGCTCGAAATATAAGCAGAAGCATTCCAACCCGAATAAGCATACATCACAAAAACAATCGATACTGCAAAAGCACCTGTAAATATAGCTGAAATAGAATCTTTTGTGGGTAAATATTCAATATTTTGAGCATTTGCAAGAATAAATCCGAAAACAATAAGAATAATAATCAATAAAATTTTTAAACCGGTAAAAAAATTCTGAAAAAGGCTGATATTCTTCATTTTACCGATATGAACAAAAGCAATAATCAAAGTAAGAACAATAGCAATCCCTTTCATTGTAAATTCTTGATAATCAACTGATAATAATTGAGTATCAACCATAACACGAGAACTGTATTTACCTGCGGCAATAGCAGCCGCGGCAATAGGTGCTGTAAATCCCACTATCACTGAAATCCAACCCGACAAAAATCCTACAAAAGGATGATATATTTTCTCAAGAAAATGATATTCACCGCCCGAACGCTGGAACATAGAACCAAGTTCGCCATACGATAAAGCCCCAGACAAAGCGGCTATTCCGCCTAAAATCCATAGTGCAACGATAGTGAAAAAATGTGGTAACCCTGCCAACTGAAAACCTAAACTTGTAAAAACACCCGTGCCTATCATATTGGCAACAACCAAAGTTATGGCTGTAGTTAAACCGATTTTTTTTATGTTCTTTTCATTGTTCATTACGGAATTATTATTTTTGCTCAAAAAAACTTGCGAATTTTAATCTTAATATTATCTGCGTTATTAAATAACTCTCTGGTATTCTGTCAATTAGAAGTTAAAGTTGTTTCAAAAAACAATATTATTATTAACAATTTTAAAACCAAAGATTCAGTTGAATTAAACGGTAAATTAAACGATTTTGCTACAAAATATCAAAATAAAGGATACATTACAGCATCAGTTGATTCTCTGATTTTTGACAAAAATAATGTTTTAATTTATTTTTTTATCGGCGAAAAATATTTTTGGGATACATTAACTTTTTATTATCCTGAAAAACAAGTTGTAAATAAAAAATTTAAAGGAGAAAAAGTAAATTTTAACAAATTAGAAAAAGTAGTTTTTAAAGAAATTGAATATTTTGCAGACAACGGCTACGCATTTGCTACTGCAGATTATAAAAATTTGAGATTCGAATATAATGAAGTAGATTTAGATATATTCTTTCAAAAAAACAACTTCATAGTTTATGACACAATTTTATACCCGCCTGAAACGAAAATAACACAAAAATTTTTGCAGAACTACCTTCAAATAGAGAAAGGCAAACCATACAGCGAAAAAAATTTTAAAGAAATTGAAAATAAAATAAATGCACTTGAATTTGTAGAATTAATTCAAAAACCTGAAATAGATTTTTATGACAAAAGTGCTGATGTCTTTTTAAACATTGAAAACGTAAAAGCCAATCAAGTAGCAGGTTTAGTGGGGTTTACAACTGTAAACGGTAAATTCACTGCGACAGGTAAAGCCGACTTTACATTTGTAAACACCTTAAAATCAGCAGATAAAATAAGTTTGCAATGGCAGAAAAACAAAGAACTATCACAAGATTTAAAATTTAATATAATAATACCTTATATTTTCGGAACCAATTTGGGTGTAAAAAACAATTTTATAATCGAAAAATTAGACACAAGTTATGTTAATATCTCGAATTTAGCGGAAATTTGTTATTATTTTCATAGTTTTAATAATGCCTCAGCTTATGCATCATTCGGACGCTCAATTGTTTTTGACACTACCCGAAATTTCAGTGATTTTTCATATCTGATTTACGGATTGTCTTTAAGTTTCAAAAAAACCGACTATTTTCTGAACCCATCAAAAGGCTATTATTTCAATTTTTTGGCAGGTACAGGAACAAAAACAGCAGCCGAAAAAAACAGCAATCGCACTGAATCAGTTTTTGATTTTGGATTATACGTTCCGTTTGTAAAAAAAACAACTTTCTTTTACAGAACATATTTTTATTACCTGAACGGAAAAGAAATTTTTGAGAATGAACTGTTTAAATTCGGTGGTGCAAATCTTTTACGGGGTTTTGACGAAAACAGCTTTACAGCTGATTTACTATTTATGAACACCTTAGAGTTTAAGTTTTTGTTCGAAAAAAAATCGAATTTTTTTATTTTTGCGGATTATGCAATTTTTGAACATAACGTTATCAATAATGTTTTCGACGGTAAAGCACTCGGAATAGGCACAGGTATTAACCTCGGGACTAAAAACAACATTTTCACATTCAGTTATGCATTAGGCAGAAAAAACGGAGAAAATTTTTTGTTTAAAAACACAAAAGTTCATATCGGATTTAAAACGGTTTTTTGATTTACCAGAAATTGTTTCTTTATATAAAATTTCGACAGTTTTTTGTAATCAATAATTCGTTAATTTTTCAATTAGTGTCATCCTGAGTGATAACGAAGGAAGCAAATTATTGATTTTCAATCAATTACTAATTTATTACATGTACAAAATCAATTTGCTGAATATTAACGAATTACTTCAAAATATACCGAACTATTGTGTAATAATTATTACTACAAATAACCAGCAATTTTGTAAACGTAATATCCTACTATTTCGTGAAAAATCCAGTGCCAGCCTATAATTACATCAAATTTAGGCAGCAGATAATAACTTATGGATAATTCTTCATATCCCGTTAAATATTCTACAACATAAGCATCTGCATATATACCCTGCTTTTTAAAACAGGCATTTGCACGTTTAAAGTGCATTGCAGATGTTATTAACAGAAAACTTGCAGTATCTTTCTGATTTCCAAACAATTCAGCAGTAAATTTTGCGTTTTGTAGGTATTTTTCGACTGATTTTCAGTTATTATGTCTTCTTCCGGAATATTCAAACTGATTAAAAATTGTTTGACAAAATCTGCTTCCTTATATTTATCATCTATTAATGCAGCAGAGTCACTGGAAATTACAATTTTCTGGATACGTCCTTCATAATACATTTTTAGTGCAAACATCATTCTGTCAATGGATTCGTGAAAACTAACAACATCTGTTTTTTCTTCATAAGACGAAAAACCGCCTAATACAATTCCGTAGTCATAACTACTTTTTAATTCAGTTATTTCGGTTGGTTTTGTCTGCCACAAATTTATAGTTTTGTTCATCAGAAATTTGTTTGAAAAAACATAAAAAACACAAAAAGCTGTAATTATAAAAACTTTTTTAGCTTTTCTTTTTTTAATCAACAAACCGCTAATCAACAAAGCCAAAAACCAAATCATAGGATTCAGCAGAAAAGTCAATATTTTGGATAATATAAAAAACATATTTAGAGTTAGTTCATAAAGTTCATAAAGTATTTGCATTTGATTCAGGCTTTTAGACCCTTTCAGTGCAAGCTTTATAAATTTTGCACTTTATTACAATGTAACAATGTAACAATGCAACAATCTTTCAGTGCAAGCTTTATAAATTTGGCACTTTATTAACAGACACTATTTAGTTATTAAGTTCAAAGTGCATTGTGCTTATTTGATAACTCAATAAAAGCGTCAGTCAACAATATAACAATTTAACAATATAACAATTTAACAATATAACAATATAACAATATAACAATATAACAATATAACAATATAACAATTTAACAATATAACAATATAACAATATAACAATTTAACAATATAACAATTTAACAATATAACAATTTAACAATATAACAATTTAACAATATAACAATTTAACAAT
>DYKL01000448.1 GCA_020722645.1 Acetofilamentum sp.
TCAATTTGCTGAATATTAACGAATTACTTCAAAATATACCGAACTATTGATAAAATAAACAAAACAAAAATAATTTTTTTTGATTAAATAAAAATAATATTCTTTTATCACACAAAACTAAGTTAAATTAAGATATGAAACGATCATGAGAGAAAAACTCTCACACCAAAAGTATGAAAATAATTTTCAAATTTTCAAATTATTTACACATGAAACAATTATATCCATTAAAATTTGAACCTATATTTCAGGAAAAAGTATGGGGAGGCGATAATTTAAGAACATTGTTAGACAAAAATGTCTCAAAAAATGAAAAAATAGGTGAAAGTTTGGAAATATCAGCTATTGAAGATAAGGTTTCGATTGTGTCGAATGGTTTTCTTGCCGGTAATTCGATACAGGACATCATAGAAATTTATATGACCGATTTAGTAGGGTATCAGGTTTATATGAAATACGGAATAGAGTTTCCTCTGCTCATCAAATTTATTGATGCAAACGACAAACTCTCGATTCAGGTTCACCCTGACAATGATACTGCAAAATACAGACATTATGCTTATGGAAAAACTGAACTTTGGTACGTTGTTGCTGCCAAAAAAGATGCTCAGCTTATTATGGGTTTTAAAGAACAAATTGATAAAACTGAACTGTATAAAAAAATTCAGGACAATACATTTATTGATTATCTGAATTTTGAAAATGTTCAGAAAGGAGATGTTTTTTATATTCCACCCGGAAGAATTCATGCATTGTTGGAAGGTGTTGTAGTAGCAGAAATACAACAAACATCAGACATTACGTATCGTTTGTATGACTGGAACAGACCCGGATTAGACGGAAAACCAAGAGATTTGCACATTGACCTTGCTCTTGATGTGATTGATTACAAAGTTAAAAAATCCTACAAAGAAAAATACGAAATTTTACCGGAACAAAGAAACCTGCTG
Organism: Acetofilamentum sp.; assembly: GCA_020722645.1. Classification (GTDB taxonomy): domain Bacteria; phylum Bacteroidota; class Bacteroidia; order Bacteroidales; family JAFGUD01; genus JAFGUD01. The sequence goes on from DYKL01000448.1 coordinate 951, forward strand.
AATGCAAACCCCTATTTTACGGTCAATTTAGTTGAATTTGACAAAGAAACCACTTTTGATTATTCCAAATTAGACTCTTTTGTCGTTTATATGTGTCTTGAAGGTGCTTTTTTGATTGATTATCAGGCAGAAGAAACTGTTGATGTTGTTAAAGGCGAGACTGTTCTGATTCCGGCTGAATTTGAAACTATCAAATTGAAAACCAACATTCCGTCCAAAATTCTCGAAATTTTCATTCCTTTTGTTTATGTAGATGAAGATGACAACGAACAAGATTAAAATATTAAAAACAAAAGACGGCTCGGATACTATCGTAAATGAAACAATTCAGGAGACTTATCATTCGGTAAACGGAGCAATTTCCGAGTCGGAGCATATATACATCAACAACGGCTTAAAGTATTTTACTGACAAATCAAATATTGATATTTTTGAAATGGGGTTTGGAACCGGCATGAATGCTTTTTTGACTTTGATTGAAACACAAAAATCTAACTTTAAAGTTAATTACACGGCTATTGAAAAATTTTTGATTACCGAAGAACAGTCTAAAATGTTAAATTACAGTCAAATAAAAGCTGACTTCGGAAATTTATTCGCCAAAATTCATTCTTGTCATCCTGATTTTTATGAAAATATAACCGATAATTTCAAATTCAGATTAATCAATGACGATATTCTGAATTATAAGTTTGATGCAGAATACGACATTTTTTATTTCGATGCCTTTTCTTATAATTCGCAGCCGGAATTATGGAGCGAAGAGATGTTCAGAAAAATATTTAATGCAACAAAAACAAATGGTATTCTGCTGACATACAGTGCAAAAGGTATTGTGAAAGAAAATTTAAGAAAAGCAGGTTTTTTTGTTAAAAGAATAAAAGGTTTTCAGAAACATCACAGCATTTTGGCTATTAAAACCCTCTAAATCTCCAATTTAGTGGAGACTTTGAGATAGATTTGACATAAAATTTACTAAGCGAATGCGAAGAAACTTTATAAACGTTACAGAGGTTGCATGCAACGTCTCTACAAACTTTATAACTAACTCGTGACTTGGTTACAAATACTCGGATACGTTGCTTCAGTTATAATAGCAACAGGAATGATGATGAGTTCATTAAAAACTATCAGGTGGATAAACCTTTTCGGTGCTATTTGTTTTTCAACTTATGGTTTTCTGATTAGTGCTTATCCTGTAGGAATTTTAAATTCGTTCATAATAACAGTTGATATTTATTACCTTGTTACAATTTATTCCAAAAAAGAATTTTTCAAAATTCTGCCGGTCAGAACTGACAATAAATATTTGCTTGAATTTTTAGAATTTTACAAGGCGGATATACAAAAATATTTTCCTGATTTTTATTATAAAGCCGAAGTAAATAAATACAGTTTTTTTGTTCTGCGAAATATGCAGGTTGCAGGAGTTGTGCTCGCAAGAGAATTTGAACCGGAAGTACTAAAAATTGCTTTGGATTTTGTAGTTCCGCAGTACCGCGATTTCAAAGTCGGAAAATACGTTTATGACCTAAATTGAAGTTTTAAGTTAATAATCATGTAATTAAAATTTTGTAAATAACT
>DYKL01000031.1 GCA_020722645.1 Acetofilamentum sp.
GTTTTTTCTTAGCTATCGCCTGTAAAACCTGAAAAGTTGTAAGTAAGTTCCGCTTTAACGTAAAAAATGTTAGAAGTTTTTGAGTTAGAAATATCTCCAATTTCAGCATCTTTTTCATTATTATCTTCTATTCTTTCTGTTACATTTTCTTTTGAATCTTCAACACTTTTAAAAAAATAGTAACCTTCTTTGTTAGGTGTTCCACTTCCACTACTCGAAAAATCATTTCCTGCTGCTAAAAAGGATACGTCATAAACACCGCTTGCAACTAATTCAAAAGAATCTGATTTTCCACTGTCACTCCAATATAAGTCTAAATTATAATTATGTGAATTAGCCCCTAATGTTCCACAATCGTTTGCTATGTCTACTACATTTGAGACAATGATTGCCATATCAATCACATCTCCTGCACTTATATCACCAGAATTCATGTTAGAAGCTAACTCAAAACTTTTAACTAACAAGTCTGGCAATGCTTGATTCATTTCTGGACAATCTTCACAACTATTAAATATTGATAAAGACAAACCGATAAATAAAATAATTACAATTTTTTTCATATCACAAAATTTTAAATATTTATCTTTCAAATATAAAAATAAGAATCATACATTCCAAACAAAAATCCAATCTATGTAACAAGCTGTCGGAAATTTGTAATGAACTGTCGTTTTTTTGTCATGAATGTTTTTTGAGAATTAGCTAATTTGTTAATTTGAAAATTAGCTGATTTGTTAATGTGCTAATTTGTTAATTTGATAATTTGAAAATTAGCTGATTTGTTAATGTGCTAATTTGGTAATTTGTTAATTTGAAAATTAGCTGATTTGTTAATGTGCTAATTTGTTAATTTGTTAATTTGAAAATTAGCTGATTTGTTAATGTGCTAATTTGTTAATTTGTTAATTTGAAAATTAGCTGATTTGTTAATGTGCTAATTTGTTAATTTGTTAATTTTAGAATTAGCCAATTCTTTTTAGTTTTCAAGCAAATCCCTTGATAATCAGCTAACAAAAGCCAAAACATCAACAAAAGATAAAAATTCTATAATAAATTATATTTAATTGTTGCATTTTAGGTATAAAGTAATATTTTAATGTCTGGATAATTATAAAATCTTACAATTTTGGCTCAAATTTCGGCTCAAAAAAGGCGATATAGCCTTAAAATGCGTTTTAAAGCGTTTTATGACGTTTTAGTTTTTTGATAGTGTTTTGGTCGGTAATTCAAAAATAATTGAAATTTGGGGCGTTTTAGAGCATTTTTTCTGAAAAAGGTCAAATTTTTTGCGTTTTTTCGTAATTTTTTTATTCAAAACAGCTTTGCAGGTGGTTTGAATCAGTTGAAAACAACTGCGAGGTAGTAGATATTGTAAATACCTGCAATTTCGTATATTATTTTTAATACGAAACTTGGGTAAAATTATTTTAAATTTTCTAATTTCAATATGTTAATATATTCATCGGGTGTGTATATGTTCAAATTTGAATTTTCATAATCTTTTTTGTTCCTTGTTATCACGATGTTAATATCGTTCTGTTTTGCTGTTTCTATTTGAATAGAATCTTCAAAATCTTTTATACCTGATTTTAATGCGTTTAATATTATTGAGGCATCCACACCTGCAATTTTGATGTGTTCAAAAAGTTTTGTCAGAAAGTTAAGTGTTTTATCTCTACCAACTTGTTTTTTAGAAATATAGTAAATATCAGTTACAGTTGTTGCTGTAATAAAAGTTTTGTATTCCAATTTGTTAAGCAACAATAAAAGTTCTATGGAATTAGCTACAAATTCGTCTCGATCCAAAGCAATATCAATAATTACATTGGTATCTAAAAGTATTTTTTTCATTTGTATTTTTCCATTAAATATTCATATTTAGCTTTATCTGTATTTTCGACACCTTTGGCAAAACCCGTCCATTCTTTAATGAACTCTTCGATTGTTTGTTTTTTGTCTTCTTTAATTTTTTTTTGAGGTTTAAAGACAATAAAAACTTCAACTTCTTTGCTCTCAAATTCCTGAAAATCCGGTATTTTTATAATTCCGTTTTCCAAAATTGTTGTTTCAAATTTATATGCTTCCATTTCTTTTTTTACTTAATTTTTTGTAAAGATAACAAAAATAATACTACAAATCAAGTTTCAACTTTTAACCGTTTTTTCATAAAAATTTTCACGTTCTCCTAATAAATCAAGTATTATATTTGTGTCTAAAAATAACCTTTTCATTTATTTTTTTCTTCTAAATATTTGCCATAAACTTTTTTTTCGTCAAAATTTTTTGGCATTTTAACCTGAATTATTCATAAAAATTATTAAAATTTTCATGAATGGGGTTTGATTAGTGGGTTGCAATTCAGGAAACCCCGATTTAGAATAACTCAAATTTGGGTGTTTGCAAAACCCCAAATTTGTTAGTTATTCTTAATCGTCAGCATTATTTATGAATGATGCGGGTTAATTCCTGTTCTCATACTTTTCACAAAAGGGGTAACTTCAAAAATATTATCTGCATCAGATTTTTCAGTTAGCATAGACTTGAAAAACTTTTCTATTAACTCCGAAATGCTTATTTTATGTTCTTTTGTGTATTTTTCGACGGTATCAAGAATATTTTTGTCTATTTTTATGGTTAGTTCTGTTTCCATTTGTATGAAAATTAAATTTATTACAAAAATACTACAATTTTTTTTCTTTTTTTAATGAATTAAAATATTAATCAATAATTCGTTAATTTTTCAATTTGAAAATTTGAAAATGTCTGATTTACAATAAATTAATTCAATTTATAGATGCTTTTATAAATTCCTTAAAATCAGATATTTATAAAAAACTTAACGAACTATTGAATAATAATACTATCAATTTTTTTCTTGTTAGATTTTTCATCAAACAGATTGAGTTTTTCTATAAACCTTAAATCCGTAAGTCTATACTTATATATCTGAAATTCAGTCAGGTGAAAACACCTGACTGGTGCAAACTACATGTTGCAGGTGTTTTCACCTGCAACCACTTACGAAAAAACTTGCGGATTTAAGGATAAATTAGATTTATGATTTTTTATTTAAAATTTCAATAAATTCATCAGCTTTCAATGTGTTTAATTTTGGGAAGTTAATTTCTATTAAGCAATCAAAATGTCTGTCATTTGTAACAATAAAATCTACATTTCCGGCAATTGCACAATCAACAAACTTATTATCATCATAATCGTTTTTTATTAAATTCCAACTATAATAAATTTCTTGTTTAGATACATTTTCTAATGTTAATAACATTTCCAAAACATTTTTGGCAACAATAGAGTTGGTTTTTTTATCAATTATTTCATTATACTCGCTCAAAATCTCATTGCTAATTACAAGTGTAAATTCACCGGATAACAATTTTTTAATTATAATATGATATTTTGATTTACTTGGTAATGAGATTAGTAATATATTTGTATCAATAACTATTCTCATATTTATTTTTTATATTCAGTTCTATTATGCTCATTAAGCCATTTTTCCATTAGTTCGTTATCCCAAGAATTAATGTCCCACAATTTATCAATTTCGTTGGTTGCTTTTTCTGCAAAATAACGAGCCAAAATGTTTTTAATCTCAATTAGCTGATTATTGGACAATTGGTAGCTGAAAATTTTAAGTAATTCTAATTGTAGATTTGATAAATTATTTGGTATTTGAGGCTCCATGTAATATTAAAAATTTATTTTGTACAAAGATACAAAAATAAAAATAAATTGACAAATTCGCTAACTAACATTCCCATCTCTCAAAAATTTTCTGCATTTCTTCTACGGAAAATTCATCGGAATAAAATTGACGAAAAAGTTCTTTTTTATTTCTATTTCAGTAAAATCAGGATTTTCACGTTTGATTCTTTTTTTACTTGTTTCGATTACAAATTCTGTTAATTCCAAATTCAAAATAAATCTTTCTTTTAAAGGCTTTGCCATAAAAATCTCAAATTGTTTTCTGTATATTTCTTCGGTTGTATCTTTCATATAAAATCGAAAATTGGCATTTTTATATTTTAACAAAGATAATAAATCTTCTAATCAAGAAATTAACTAATTATCAAATCGACTTATTTGCTAATTGACACATTATCAAATTAGCTAATTAACTAATTCATAAATATTCCTCTGTTAGCTCTTGCAACTTTCAGAATAATTTTATCGCCGTTTTTTTCTAATATAACAGTATCTTTTTGTGAGTCAAAACGTTGTACATACTGCATATTTATTAAGTATGAACGATGAATCCTTTGAAAATTGTAATTGTTCAAGATTTCTTCGATTTCTTTCATATTCATTGAAACAAGATGAAAATTCTTTTTGTCAATATATATTTTTGTGTAACGCCCGTCAGACTCGCAATAAAAAATATCAATAGGGGTAATGTATATTATTCCTTTATTGTCCTTAAATTTTATTCTTTCTAAATATTTAAGACCGTCTGTTGAAATTTTATTGCTTAATTTGTTGTTTCTGAATTTTTCAATAACGTCTTTTAAAAGTGCTTTGTCGATAGGTTTGAGCAAAAAAGGAAGGTTTGAAAACTCGAAAACCTTAACGGCATATTCTTCAAAAGCGGTTGTAAAAACAATTTGTGTTTCAATATTTGCATTTTTGATTGCTTTAATAACATCAAAAGCCGGTTTTCCGTTCAAATGAATATCAAAAAACACTAAATCGGGTTTGTGCATGAGAATCTGCATAATTGCAGAACTTTCGTCATCTGCAATAGAAACAACATCAATACCACCTAATTCTGTTAAAAAAGTATTGAGTAATTCACTTTCAAGATGTTCATCTTCTACAATAACAGCAGTTATAGTTTTCATTTGCATCAAAAAGTTATGCAACAAATTTAAAAAAAGTTATTAATAATGCAAAATAGTTTTTTAAACAATAATCAATCTGCTTTTTGTTGTACAAAATTCTGCGAAATCATTTTTTTTACAATTTCTACATCTAATCCTTTATTTTTTGCATAAAATTCAAGCTGGTCTTTTTGTACTTTACCTACTGCAAAATATTTTGATTTTTCATGGGCAAATATTAAACCGCTTACTGATGAAACAGGCTTCATGGAATAAGTTTCAGTCAAAGAAATTCCTGTTTTTTGTTCAATATTCATAAAATCCCATGCAATTTGTTTTTCAGAATGGTCAGGTATTGAAGGATAACCAAAAGCCGGTCTTATTCCCTGATATTTAACTTTGAAAAGTTCTTCTTTTGTCAGATTTTCGTTTTCGGCATACCCCCATAATTCTTTTCTGACAAACTCGTGTAAATGTTCTGCAAAAGCTTCTGCAAATCTGTCTGCAAGTATTTTCAGCATTATTGAGCTGTATTCGTCATTATTTTGTTCAAATTCTTTGATTTTTTTGTCAATTCTAAAACCTGTACCAACTGCAAAAATGCCAAGATAATCTTTAATTCTCGTGCTTTTATCGGCTATAAAATCGCTTAAACAAAGGTTAAAATTTTCCAGTTTTTCCTGCTGACGTAAAAAATGAAATGTCGCAAAATCATTGTTTTGTTCATCATAGACCGAAATACAATTATTGTTAGAATTTGCAGGATAAATTCCTACAATTCCGTTTGCAGTAAACCATTTTTCTGAAATTATTTTTTCTAACATTTTTTTTGCATCATCAAACAGTTTTGTCGCTTCTACTCCTTTTATCTCATCTGTTAAAATTTTAGGATAAGTCCCTTTAAATTCCCATGCAGTAAAAAAGAATGTCCAATCAATGAATGGAACTAATTTTTCCAAAGGATAATCAAAAAATATTTTTTCACCGATAAAATTCGGTTTTTTAATATTTTGAAAATCTAATAAAATTTTATTACTTTGTGCTTCTTCAAATTTCAGATACTCTTTTGGTTTTCTGTTGTTATATGTGTCTCTGATTTTTGCGTATTTTGTTCTTATTTCGGAATAAAATACATCTCTGTTAGAAATAATTTTTTTGCTGATTTGCACACTTTGCGAAGCATCTTTCACATAAACAACCGGAGCATTGTAAACCGGAGTAATTTTAAGTGCCGTATGAAGTTCAGATGTAGTTGCACCGCCTATCAACAAAGGAATTTTCAGATTGCGTTTTTTCATCTCTGCTGCAACTTTTATCATTTCATCAAGCGAGGGGGTAATAAGTCCGCTAAGTCCAACAATATCAACATTTTCAACTATTGCAGTTTCAATTATTTTTTCTAATGGTGTCATAACACCTAAATCAATGATTTCAAAATTATTACAGGAAAGAACGACTTTCACAATGTTTTTTCCAATGTCGTGAACATCGCCTTTTACGGTAGCAAGCAATATTTTACCTGCTTTTGTTGCGGATCCTGCTTTATTTTCGGCTTCAATGTATGGTTCAAGAATTGCAACAGCTTTTTTCATAACCCTTGCAGTTTTAACAACCTGCGGCAGAAACATTTTTCCTTCGCCGAATAATTCTCCAACCTTATCCATAGCCTTCATCAAAGGCTTTTCGATTATCTGTAATGCTGATGAATACTTGGTTCTTGCTTCTTGTATGTCTTCTTCAATAAATTCGGGAATTCCTTTAATCAGTGAATATTCAAGTCTTTCGTCTATTGATTTAAGTTTCCGGTCAATTTGTTTAGAGTCTTCTGTTTCTTCATTTTTATGTACATTTGCATATTCAATAAGTTTTTCGGTAGCACCGGCAGAACGATTAAGTACAACATCTTCCGTAAGTTTCAGTAAATCAGCAGGAATATCATCATAAATCTGCAACATTTCAGGATTGACAATCCCCATATCCAATCCGGCTTTTATGGCATGATACAGAAAAACCGAGTGCATTGCTTCGCGGATTGTATTATTCCCTCTGAATGAAAACGATAAATTACTCACTCCACCGCTTGTTTTTGCAAAAGGCAAATGTTTTTTAATCCATTTTACTGCTTCAATAAAATCAATTGCATAATTGTTGTGTTCGTCAATTCCTGTGGCAATTGTAAGGATATTCATATCAAAAATTATATCTTCGGGCGGATAATTTACTTTTTCTGTAAGAATTTTATATGAACGTTCTGCAATTTTTATTTTTCGCTGATAATCAGTAGCTTGTCCTTTTTCGTCAAAAGCCATAACAACAACAGCAGCTCCGAATTTTTTAATTTCTTTTGCTGTCTTTATAAAATATTCTTCGCCTTCTTTAAGGCTGATAGAATTTACAATAGCCTTACCCTGAATGTTTTTTAATCCGGCAAAAATCACACTTTTTTTGGAACTGTCAATCATAACCGGAACTCTTGCAATATCAGGGTCAGACTGCAAAAGATTGAGAAACGTAACCATTTCTTTTTCAGCATCAAGCATAGCATCATCCATACAAATATCAATTACCTGAGCACCGCTTTCGACTTGTTTTCTGGCAATTTCGAGAGCTTCGTCATATTTTTTTTCTGCAATAAGTCGTGCAAATTTTTTAGAACCTGCTACATTTGTCCTTTCGCCAATATTTATGAAGTTTTTTTCGGGAGTTATCTCTAATGTTTCAAGACCGGTTATTGTTGTTTTTGGCTCAAAATGTACAATTTTTCTGGGTTTTGCACTTTTTGCCAAATCTGATATTTTTTTAATATGTTCAGGTGTTGTTCCACAGCAACCTCCAACAATATTTACAAGATTTTGAGCAGTAAAATTTTTAATTTCCAAAACCATTTTTTCGGGTGTCTGCTCATATTGTCCAAGTTCGTTCGGCATACCTGCATTAGGATAAGCACTTATCGGTAAATTTGTTTTTTTAGACATTTCGGTCAGATACGGCAACATTTCCTTTGCACCAAGCGAACAATTCAATCCTATTGTAAGTAAATCGACATTCGATAATGTTTTTACAAAAGCATCGGTTGTTTGACCGGATAAAATTCTTCCGCTTTTGTCAATAGTTCCGGAAATCATTATCGGGATTCTGATGTTGCGTTTTTCGGCTTCTGTCTGAATTGCGTACAAAACGGCTTTTGCCATAAGAGTGTCAAAAATAGTTTCAACAAGCAGAATATCAGCACCGCCGTCTAATAATCCCTGAATTTGAGGCAAATAAGCATCAACCACAAAATCAAAAGTAACAGCTCTGTATCCGGGATTTTCCACATCAGGCGACATAGAAAGCATTTTATTGGAGGGACCAATAGAACCTGCAACGAATTTAATTTCCGAAAACTCATCTGTAACTTTTCTTGCGAGCTTTGCGGCTTCGAAATTCAGTTCATATACAATTCCCGATAATTTATAATCTTGTTGTGAAATTTTATTTGCATTAAAAGTATTAGTTTCAATAATATCAGCACCAGCATCAATGTACTGCTGATGAATATCCATGATAATTTCAGGTTTTGTGATGCACAAAATATCGTTATTGCCTTTTAAATCGACAGTATGATTTTTAAAACGTTCGCCTCTGAAATCTTGTTCTGTTAAGTTATATTTTTGTATCATAGTGCCCATAGCACCGTCGAGTACTAAAATACGTTTTTCAAGTTCTGAATATAGACTGGTAATTCTGTTTTGCATAAAAATATACAGTTAAAATTATTATTCCCAATATCGGGCAGGTTTTGGCACCTTCCTGAAAAATTCAGGGGTTGTCGGAGTTTCACGGAGCCTGTTCTCTCATCTCCTCTTAATAATCACTCTTAGTAACTGTTACGAAATAACTTGTTTATTTGATATTTTTGATAACTACATAGGCACATAGTTCACATAGATTATTAAATATGTTTTTTCGTAACAATCCCTTAGGCAAGAATGAATAATAATCGTGCAATTATAATTCAAATTTTTTATATTTGCAAAATGATTCATGTAAATTTTTAAATATAACATCATGTGCAAAAAGGCTGTATTTTTTATATTTGTTTTTGTTCTAACTTTTCTATTAAACAGTAATTCACAAAGTTTCACTTTTGTAAAAGCATCAGAATTTGATAAAATTAATAACTTAGTTGATACAATTTCCGGAATGATTCCAAAAATAATTTTAATTGAAGACGACCCGATTTTATTATATAACAAAGGTATTCCGGCTTCAGATGTAAAACTTAAAACAGCAACAGTTGCTCGTTTACAAGGCTTTTCGTCAGAAAGTTATGATTTTGTTTACAAACAGGAAACATTCAACTTACCTTATCTGAAAATCAGATACGAAAACGCAAGTTATTGGATAAATGGAGTTTATCCTTTTGTATTTGATGATGCTCATCCTGACGCAAAATTTAAAATTGATGATAAATCATACAGTGTTTTTTCTGCCAGAAATATTAAATTTTTATCAGAAGATTTTTATGTCGGATTTGAACCTATTATTATAAAAGACAATTCAGAAAACAATTACAAATTATTGATTTCAAACAGCTTTCCCGAAGTTTTACAAGGACATTCATACGGCTCTAAGTTTGCTTATCTGCAAAATGATATGGGCGTTGTTGAAAAAATAACCAGTGTAGATGTTGAAAATAACTTTGTCATTTTAAATATAACTGCAACTTATCAGGAGGGAGGAGCAACTTACATCATCTCATTTAAAATTGATGATAATGTTTTTATGGCAGAATATGGTAAAATTCAGCTAATTAGCGAGTAATGCATTGGTTTGATAATTAAACGGAAATATACCTACAATTAGGTATTGTAGTTTTTTTGTACTTGCAATATTTTTGTCAGTACAAATAAGTCATAAAACAATGCGTTTATCTGAACTAAAGGAAGGTGAAAAAGGTATAATAATAAAAGTACTCGGAAGGGGTGCTTTTCGCAAAAGGATAATTGAAATGGGTTTTGTAAGAGGTAAAGAAGTGAGCCTGACTAAATTTGCTCCGCTTAAAGACCCGATAGAATACAATATTATGGATTATGAGGTTTCCCTGCGTAAAAGCGAGGCAAATCTTGTTGAAATATTATTGGTAGATAAACTCACAGAAAAAATAACCCTCCCTTCAAACGGGACAATCATAATTGATGATAATTACTGGCGAAATAAAGCAATAGAAAAAGGTAAAAACATTAATGTCGCATTAGTAGGAAATCCCAATTGCGGAAAAACAACCCTTTTCAATTTTGCTGCCGGAACTGATGAGCACGTTGGCAATTATGGTGGTGTTACGGTTGATTCCAAGACCGGAAAATACAATCTGCAAGATTTTAAATTCAACATTACCGATTTACCCGGAACTTATTCATTGAGTGCATACTCACCCGAAGAGCTTTTTGTCAGAAATCATATTATCGAAAAAACTCCCGACGTTGTTGTCAATGTTGTTGATGCTTCAAATCTTGAACGCAATCTATATCTGACTTCGCAACTTATTGATATGGACATAAAAGTTGTCATTGCATTGAATATGTACGATGAATTAGAGAAAAAAAATGCCAAATTAGATTTGAAAATGCTTTCTTTTCTGTTCGGAATACCTATTGTTCCGACAGTTGCAGCAAAAGGCAAAGGCATTGAAGATTTATTTAAAAAAGTTATTGAAGTTTACGAAGACAGAGCTGAATGCCAGAGACATATTCACATTAACTACGGAAAAGAAACAGAAAATGCGATAAAAAGTATTCAAAAAAATATTAAAATACGCGAAAATCAATGGCTTACCGATAAAATATCGACAAGATTCGCAGCTATCAAATTATTGGAAAAAGACTCTCATATTAAAGATGTTATAGCAAAATGTAAAAATGCAAATGCAATAAAGAGAGAAATAGAAAAGCAAATAAATAAGCTCTCGAATCATCTCCGCGATGACACCGAAACTCTTATTACAGATGCCCGTTACGGTTTTATTGCTGGTGCATTGCACGAAACATACAGCGACGGAACAATTGACCGTTTTAAAACCACAAAAGCAATTGATGTACTTATAACTCACAAAATATGGGGGTTTCCGGTCTTTTTTCTGTTTTTGTACCTGATGTTTGTCAGTACTTTCAAACTTGGCGAATATCCAATGCTGTGGATTGACTGGATAGTCCAGAATACTGCATTGTTGTTACAGAATTTTATGCCCGAAGGAATGCTTAGGGATTTGTTGGTTGATGGAATTGTTCAGGGTGTCGGCAGTGTTATAGTTTTTTTGCCGAATATCCTGATATTGTTTTTATTCATTTCTTTGATGGAAGACACAGGATATATGGCTCGTGTTGCTTTTATTATGGATAAACTGATGCATAAAATCGGTTTGCACGGAAAATCTTTTATTCCTTTGCTGATGGGATTTGGTTGCAATGTGCCGGCAATTATGGCAACAAGAACTATTGAAAACAGAGGCGACAGATTATTGACAATGCTAATAAATCCTTTTATGTCTTGTAGTGCAAGATTGCCAATTTATTTGCTTATAGTTGGTACTGTTTTTCCGAAAAACGCAGGTTCTGTTTTGTTCGGCATTTATATAACCGGTATTATTGTTGCAATTTTGATTGCTATTTTATTCAAAAAGACGATTTTTAGGTCAAAAGAAGCTCCGTTTGTTATGGAACTGCCTCCATACAGAATGCCTACTCTGAAAGTAATTCTTAAACACATGTGGCACAAAGGACGTTATTATCTGAAAAAGATGGGAGGTGTAATTCTTATTGCAAGTATAATAATCTGGGCATTAGGATATTTTCCGAGACACAAAGACATTGAAAATCAATATGAACAAAAAATTACACTTATTGAACAAAAATATGAACAGGAAAGAAGCTTTTTGAATCAAAACGAAAAAACTTTTTACAAAGACAGCATTAATATTCAGATTAGTTCAATAAGAAAACAGTTTAAAGCAGAACGTCAGGCTAAATCATTTATTGGATATCTTGGAAAATTCTTTGAACCCGTAATGAGACCATTAGGCTTTGATTGGAAGATGACAGTAGGTGTAATAAGCGGTATTACAGCAAAGGAAATTGTTGTCAGCACGCTTGGCGTTTTATATCAGTCTGAAAACGAAGAGAATTTGTCCGAAACTCTTAAAAATGCAACTTATGAAACCGATAAAAAACAAGGTCAGAAGATTTTTACACCTATAACTGCTTTGTCTTTTTTGGTTTTTGTGCTGATATATTTTCCTTGCATAGCAACAATTGCAGCAGTGAGAAAAGAGAGCGGAAGCTGGAAATGGGCAATGTTTATGATGGGTTATACAACTGTATTGGCTTGGATAATTGCTTTTGCAGTTTATCAAATAGGTGATTTAATCGTTTAAGAATTAAAATTTATGATACAAGAAATAATTACATACGCTATTTTAATTTTAACTTTTACGTATTTTTCTTATAAAGTAGTTGTGTTTTTTATAGACAACAGTAAAAAAGATAAAAATGGTTTTTGTTCTTCGTGTTCAAAATCAGGGTGCGAAGGCTGTCCTTTTGCAGGAAATACATTTTCGGTAAAATATTATAAAAAAACAAAATAGTTTTATTTAATTTAACCGCATGATTATGAGTTAAGCGTAAAATTTACTTATGACTTATATTCTTATGAAATTTTATAAACAATTTTTTCTTTGTCGAGATAGTTTATTACGTTTTGATTAATGTCAATTTTTTTGTTTTGCGAAGTCATCATAACCCAAATTTGACTATCAGGGTCGTAAACCAAAAACTGAACATTAGATTTACCTTTGTTTTGTTCGAAAAGATTATCCATTTGTTCGATAAAATTGTTAGAAACATCATTAACTTTCAATTTTATTGCAATATTTTTCAGTTCCATTTCGTCAAGAAGTTTTATTTTTTTGACACGTAATTCAAATCTGTCAGGTTCATTATATTTAGGTTCAACCTTGGCAGAGATAAATATTTTAAATCCTTTTTCAAGAAAATTTTTGTTTGCGATATAATCTTTTGAAAACAGCATTATTTTGTAAGTCCCGCTAAAGTCTTCCAATGTTAAACTTCCAAAAGGATTTCCTGTTTTAGTGAAACGATGTTCGACACTATTTATTATACCGGCAATTTTTAAGTCTTTGTTTGCAAAATTATTCAAATTTTCTAATTCTGCAAGGGTACAATTAATATTTGCATCAATAATATGTTTAATTTTTGCAAGCGGATGGTCTGATAAATAAATTCCGATAAATTCTTTTTCTTTGTTAAGCCGTTGTAATTCAGTCCATTGTACTCGTCTTTCGGGTAGTTCGGGGCGTTTAATTTTTATAATTTCGTTAGAACCACCAAAAATTGAAACTTGCGAGGAATCATTTTCAGACTGCATTTTATTGCCATATCTGATTAAAATATCAATAAATGTTTGATTATCATTGTTTTCGCTTAAAAAATCTTCTCTTGCAAGTCCGTTTTTCAGATTATCCAAAGCACCTGAAAAAATAAGAGATTCCAAAGCTCTTTTATTTACGGTTGATAAATTAACCCTTTCGACGAAATCATAAAAATCTTTGTAGAAATTATTGTCTTTTCTTTTTTCAACTATCTCTCTCACAGCACCTTCGCCAAGTCCTTTTATAGCTTCAAGTCCAAAGCGAATCTGTCCTTTTGCATTGACCGTAAATTTTCCGTAACTTTCGTTTACATCAGGTCCAAGAACTTCAATGCCGCTATGTTTTGAATCGTCCATAAAAATGGAGATTTTGGAAATATCAGAATAATTTCTGCTCATAACAGCTGCCATAAATTGAGCAGGATAGTGAGCTTTTAGAAAACCTGTCTGATAAGCTAAATATGCGTAGCAAGTTGAATGCGATTTGTTGAAAGCATAGGAAGCAAATGCCTCCCAGTCGCTCCATATTTTAACTGCTTTTTCTTCGTCTATGTTATTTTTTTGACAACCTTCAATAAATTTCGGTTTCAGCTCGTCCAATATTTTTTTCACTTTTTTCCCCATACCTTTACGTAGTGCATCTGATTGCCCTCTTGTAAAACCTGCTAATTTTCTCGAAAGCAACATAACCTGTTCCTGATAAACAGTAATACCATAAGTTTCTGAAAGATATTCTTCCATTTCGGGAACAAAATATTCAATTTTTTTCTTTCCGTGTTTTCTTGCAATAAAATCATCAATATAATCCATTGGACCCGGACGATATAAAGCATTCATTGCAATAAGGTCTTCAAACTTGTTGGGTTTCAGTTCTTTAAGATATTTTTTCATTCCGTCAGATTCAAACTGAAAAACTCCGGTTGTATTACCGGCACTAAACAAATCGAAAGTTTTTTTGTCTTCTAAAGGTATTTTGTCAATATCTATTTTCTTTCCTGTTGAATAATAAATGTTTTTCAGAGCATCTTGAACAATGGAAAGAGTGCGTAAACCCAAAAAGTCCATTTTCAGCAAGCCAATGTCCTCAACAAATTTACCGTCGAATTGAGTTACATATAATTTGGCATCTTTTGCGGTCATAAGAGGAACATAATTTTCCAGGTCGTCTTTTCCGATTATAGTCCCGCAAGCGTGAACACCTGTTTGTCTTACAGAGCCGTCCAATGTTTCTGCTAAATCAAGTGTTCTTGCAATATCGCCTCCTTCTTCTTCTCTGATTTTTTTAAATTCGGGCGATAATTCCAATGCTTTTTTGAAAGTGTTTGCCTTTTTGTCGATAGTTTTTGCAATACGGTCAGCTTCAGACAAAGGCACTTTTAAAACTCTGGCAACATCTCTGATAGCCATTTTGGGAGCCATTGTGCCAAAAGTTACAATATGGGCAACGCGTCTGTGTCCGTATTTGTTAGAAACCCATTCCAAAATTTTTTCTCTGCCGTCTTCGTCAAAGTCAATATCTATATCCGGCATTGAAATACGGTCGGGGTTCAGAAATCTTTCAAAAAGCAGGTTGTATCTAATTGGGTCAATATCAGTGATTTTGAGACAATAAGCAACAACCGAACCGGCAGCAGAGCCTCGTCCGGGTCCTACGGAAATACCCATTTCTCTTGCCGCTTTTATAAAGTCCCAAACTATCAGAAAATAACTCGGAAAACCCATTTTTTTGACAACTTCAAGCTCAAAATCAATTCTTTCCTGAATTTCCTGAGTCAAATTGTCTCCGTATCTTTCTTTTGCTCCTGTATATGTTAAATGTTTCAGGAATTCATTATCATCTGTAAATTCTTTTGGAATTTCAAAATCAGGCATTATAGGTTTGCTGTTAATTTCGTATTTCTCAATTTTTTCGGCAATTTCCATTGTGTTTTCAAGAGCTTCGGGGTACTCGCTAAAAAGCAAAGCCATTTCTTCCTGTGTTTTGAAATACTCTTCACCGGTATATTTCATTCTTTTCGGGTCTTCGTAGTCCTTGCCGGTGTTGAGTGTAATCAGAATATCGTGGGCAACGTTATCTTGTTTGTTTAAAAAATGAACATCATTTGTTGCAATAAGTTTAATGTTGAGTTCTTTTGACATTGCAACAATTTCTTTGTTTACAATTTTCTGATAATGAGAAACCTCTTGTTTGGGATTAAAATCATTGACCGGATGGTGCATTATTTCCAGATAAAAATCATCTCCAAAAACCTCCTTGTACCAAACTGCTGCTTCTCTGGCTTGACTGAATTTGCCTTCCATAATCAATTGCGGAATTTCGCCACCCAAACAAGCCGAAGAAATAATCAATCCTTCTGAATATTGCTTTAGAATTTCTTTGTCAATTCTGGGTTTATAGTAATACCCTTCAATCCAAGCCAAAGAAACAAGTTTCATTAAATTGCGGTAACCAGTGATGTTTTTGGCAAGAATAATTAAATGATAATTGCTTTTTTCACCTTTAAGAGCATTTTTTTCGCGTCTGTCGCCGGGAGCAACATATACTTCACATCCAAGAATAGGTTTTATTTCGTGAGCTTTACATTCATCGAAAAATTTTTTAATTCCAAACATACTACCGTGGTCGGTAAGAGCCAGAGCCGGCATTTGTAATTCTTTGGCTTTAGCAACCAAATTGCCTATTTTAGCGGCACCATCTAAAATTGAATATTGTGAGTGTACGTGTAGATGAATGAAATTCTGCATTTTTTTGTGCTTTGTGTGTGTGAATTTTTATAGCTGCCTGCAACAGCAAATATTTATTTTTGAATGTGTTAAATTTTTGCCAAAAATATAGTATTTTTTTGGATAAAATGCTATATGTTGATAAAAAAATAAAAGTATTGAGTATCAAAATGTAATGAATGTTTTACACAATTTTGATTTTTTTTTTTTTTTAAATATACAATAAAATTTTAAAAATGTGGAAAATTTTTCTCACACACATAGTTAATTATGTGAATTAAGGGTTGAAAAAATAATGCTGAAAACAGGCATCTGATTTAGGCAAAGTTTAGGCACAATTGTTTGAATAATAAACAGTTCCAATAGAATATTCCGAATTATTGCACAAAACAATTGAAAAAAATGTAAAAATCGTATGTTTAATTTTAATTTTGCAAAAAAAATTTAATGCAAAAAAATACGATAATTTATATAGCCGGCTTGGGACATTCCGGTTCAACAATTTTGGATTTGATTTTGGGCTGTCATTCTGATATTGTCGGATTGGGTGAAATAATGCCGTTTATAAGACGAAAAGACCGAACTCCCGACTTAAATTCTACTTGTTCGTGTGGAAAAAAAGGCTACGACTGCTATTTTTGGTCTGAAGTCGAAAAACATATACTGAATTCAGAAAACCATACTAATGCATATTTGAAATTAACAGACTATTTTTTTAACGAAAAAATTCAATGGTAAAATTCTGATTGATTTTTCTAAAAACTCATATCCTTATTTAGAAGTTCTGAACGAAAAATTTAATTTAAAAACGGTCTTGCTGACAAGAGATTACAGAAGTTGGATTTATTCAAGACATTCAGAAAAAAAAGGATTGGCTTTGAAATGGTCTTTAAGATGGTTTGCCGAAAATAAAAAAATTGAAAACCGGCTGAAAAAAATGGGTTTGGATATATTTTATGTGGGTTACGAAGAACTATGTCTGTATCCTGAATTTATTCTTAAAAAATTATGTAATTAGAGTCTGTTAATAAAGTAGCTGTTTTCTGTCAATTTTTTCAAATTAGCA
>DYKL01000449.1 GCA_020722645.1 Acetofilamentum sp.
ATACCACTGAAACCCTTATGGTATTTACACTTTGTTAGCGTTTCGTGCTTTTTATTTGTCAAACAGTTCCATTAAAATCTTATCCAAACGAGCATCCAAATTGCCTTCAAATTCCGTAAATGGTATTTCGAGCTCTTTCAAAACTTTAGCAAATCTTTTATAACCACTTTCATCTCTTAATTCAACCCATTTTACATTTAATTTATCTGCTTGTTGTTTGTTTAGGTCAGAAAGTTTGTCGGCAACAAATACATCGCTTTCTCTTGCGAATATTGCATCAGCACTTTCAGGATTGCCACGTCCCATCATTTTTACTTCACAACGAGAATAAGTTTTTCCCTTAATTAAATAAAAATCAACTTCTCTCATACTTGTTGGGATTTTACTTTGGTCAAAATGTTCAAACGGAACATTATAAACTTTGCATAGCGTTGCCATTAAATATTTTTCAACCCTTTTTCCAGCAGTACTCCAAAGACCACCACGAAGTGCAGAACGTTTAACTGCCAGAGTGTTAATTACAATTAGACTTTCATTTATATTTAGTTCAACGCTAACTCCACGAAATTTTATTGTTAAAGTCAAATCAATGTCAGGTTGGCTTTCAATCAAATTACTGATTGATTGGTAAAGCACATCATAATGTTCATTTGAAGCATCAATTACAATTTCCTTTGAAGCAGAATTATACATATTTGTAATCGTCTTTTTGTTTAATCCTGAATTAATTGCAATATCTTCAGAACTCAAATTCCGATTTAAAAATGTTTTCATATACCAGTCAATTGTAACATCTTTATTCGCAAGTTTTGCTTCAATTACTTTTTTGAAAAAATCAATTGCGAATTGTAAGAACTCAGCATTTATTAATGCTACAACTTCAATTCTATAATCTTGACCTTTAATAAGGCGTTTTATAATATTTTTAACTACTTGGTCGGTTAATGTCATTTTGCGATTTCTTTAAATTGTTCTAATGATAAAAATTTGGTTTCTCTTTCTTTAAACATATTTGGTTGTTTCAATTTTGATTGCATATATTCAAAATATTTCGGTTCCTGTTCTGTTATAAAAAATAATCGTTCTAATGCTTTTGCTGTTTTACCAACCGTACCGCTACCTCCAAATGGGTCAAAAACTAAATCACCTTTGTATGAATAATATTGGATTACTCTTTTACAAAGTTCAACAGGAAAAATTGCTGAATGTATTTTATCAAAGCAAGGGTCGATTTTCCAAACATTTGTTGTTTCATAGCCATCAGCCACTTTGCTTTCTTCAACTGTTTTATAATCATAGCTTCTTATATTCCAATCTAATAATTTTTCGGTAGATTTTCTGTAAACCATTAAATATTCAGTTACAGAATTTGGCTTGTATCCCAATGGTTTACGGTGTTGCATAAAACCACCTATTCTGTTTTTTACACTTGCTTCGGGTTTTAACCAGACAATATCATCAATAAACTCCCAACCTTGTTTAACCAAATATGGATGCAAATCAAAAGGTATTGGATATCGCTTGCTTGAATGGGAACGACTTACACGAGGGATAATTATTGGAGAAGTATTTACTATTAAAAAACGTCCTTCTTTGGTAATTCTATGAGTTTCTTTAAATACCGTATCTAAAAACTCTAAATATGCTTGATAACTGGGATAAATTGAATAATCTCTTGCATTGTAATAAGGCGGTGAAGTAAAAGTTAAATGAACACTTTCATCAGGTACAACTTTTAGTGCTTCTAACACATCGGAATTAACAACTACATTTTTTAAAAATTCAAATGTTTCAGCATGTGGAAGAACATTTTGGGTCTTGTTTTCTTTTGCGAAATACTCCTTATATATCACCGTTCTAACCATTTCATTTGTATGATTTATCAAAGGTCGAAGGTGTTCTTCTACATCCTTATCTTTTTCAAACACAAGTAATCCCCTAATTGCTTGACAAATTATTTTTGGGTCTTCATCATTCAAAAACTCAAATAATAGAGATTTATTTTCAGGTTTTCTTTGTCTTCCAATTGATGATATTATTTCTCTTTTAACACTTGTGTCTGTTTCTCTTTTGAATAATTCTGAAAGTTTTTTTATATCAGACTTGCCGTTTAATTTTCCGATATTTTTTACAGCATTTAATCTTACTTGAGAATGCTGATGTTCAAGAAGTTCATATAAAAATTCACCATCAAAGTTACTTGGTAATTGACCAAGACTTTCAAGTATATAATTTATAGTTCCAACATCTCGCTGCTTTTTAATAAGGTCAGCAAGTTCAACATTTCCTTTTCTTTTTAGTTCTGAAATATATTCTTTCGTAATCATTAAATTTCTCTATTTTGTTTAAATGCAAATATACTCAATTCAACAAAACTTTCTCTTTATTTTTTGCAATGTCATTTGGACTAAGCTGTTTCTTACAATGAATGCTAACACCTTTTTAAACGCAAGAGTAAAATATTATTGTATTTGTTGCATTTATCTTTGCAAAATTACAAAGTTTCTTTCA
>DYKL01000032.1 GCA_020722645.1 Acetofilamentum sp.
GTTACATTCTACATTTAATTAATAATTTACATTTGTGCTTGTAACGATTTTTTTTGTTTCTACCACGAGTTGAAACTCGTGGTTATCATTATTTTAGTCCTACTGACTATATTTATATCAGCATCTTAATATTGCGGAATAGAGAGTTTTTAAATTTATATTTTTATTGAGTTATTAAGTTTGTCAGTTTCAATTATGCATAATTCACTTTCAACTTTAAAGACTGGTATAGTTTAAACCTCTTGATTTTGTCGGTGGGGAGACCGACAAAAGCTTGTATTACAGACATTTCAGGTGTCCGCACCTGAAATTTCAACGGTTTTAAACCATGACCTAAAGACTTTATAGACTAAACTCATTTTCATCTTCATATAAATAATTTTCTATTAATTCTGTAAAAGTAGTCTTTAATTCAATGTGTTTTTCGTGTTCTACATTTTCTAATATCTTATCAAAAAGTTGTGAAGGTTCGATATCTTTAATTGATATATTTTTTTTGAATTTTTTTTCGATATCTTCCTGCATTTGCAAAAAATTGTATTTTAGTTTAATAATTTCAATTTCTTTTGCTGATTCTCTAAGCTTTTCTATTTTAAACTGCATTTCAGGGTCAAATTTTTCTTCAATTATTTCAACTGATGCCCAAGCTTTTAAATCTGAATTGTCTGAATAATTCTTTATTTTTTCTAAAATTTCAACAAATGTGCCTTTTATTTGGATTAAATTCCTGAAAACCGGAATATATTCTATTTTTATGTTACAATTACCATTCAGAAGATTAACTATCACAACTTGTTTTTTGTTTTTAGTTTCATCAAAACTTAGATGAATAGGGCTTCCGCAATATCTTGCATTTTCACTTTTCCCTATTTTGTACGGTTTATGAATATGCCCCAAAGCTAAATAATCATAAAATTCAGGTATCTGCGATTTACGAATTTGTTGCAAGTTCCCGACCATATAAGTTTCCTTCTCATCATTATCCATATCTTCCAAATCACTTATAAAAAGATGTCCCGTAACAACAACAGGGATTTGTTTTTGTTTATAAACATCAACTTTCTGAGCTATTTCTTTATAAAAATTTTCCACACCTTTTGCGACCTGTTCAATTTTTTGGTCATAATCAAAACCGCTGATTGAAAACCTAATATCTTTTTCCCGCAAAAATGGCACAGCACAGACAATCATTTCAGTTTGGTTTTGTTGATTATCAATTTTTACAATCAAATCGTCAATATTATCAGTAACACCGCCAATGACGCTTATATTCATAACATTTAATAATTCTTTCGGGGCGTTTAAAGTTGAAACAGAATCGTGATTTCCGCCTGTAATTATAATATGTCGTAAATTCGTCTTACATAAATTATACAATGTCTTGTAATACAAAGACAAAGAAGAATTATTCGGGAAAGGACTGTCAAAAATATCACCTGCCACTACCAAAACATCAATATTTTGATTTTTTATCAAACTGATAAGCCATTCAGCAAAACATTCGAATGTTTCATTCATCGACTTATCTTCAATTTTTCTTCCAATATGCCAATCAGATGTATGTAGTAACTTCATTTTAAAAAAGAATAAAAGCGATTTATGAAGTTAAATCGCTGATATGCTGTATTTTATTAATCTTAGTTTTTTTAACTCAATAACTTACAACCAACAACTTAAATAGAGTTGATAATTCTGTTAAAAGTTTCTGATGGACGCATCGCTTTTTGGGCTAATTCATCATCAGGTTTATAATAACCTCCAATATTAGTTGGTTTTCCTTCTGCATCTGCAATTTCTTTTAAAATTACATCTTCATTTTTTATTAATTGTTCAGAAGTTTTGGTAAATTTTTCTTTAAATTCGAAATCCTCATTTTGTAATGATAAAGCTTTCGCCCAATATTGAGCTAAGAAAAAATGTGTACCTCTGTTATCTAATTCGCCGGCATTTCTTGAAGGTGATTTTTGATTTTCAAGGTATTTTCCAATAGCTTCATCGAGAGTTTTTGCAAGAACAAGAGCTTTCTGATTATTATATTTATTGCCCAGATGTTCTAAAGAAACCTGAATAGCTAAAAATTCGCCCAGAGAATCCCATCTTAAGTGACCTTCTTCCAAAAACTGTTGTACGTGTTTAGGTGCCGAACCTCCTGCACCTGTTTCAAACAATCCTCCGCCATTCAATAAAGGAACTATAGAAAGCATTCTGGCGCTAGTACCTAATTCAAGAATCGGGAATAAATCGGTCAGGTAGTCTCTTAAAACATTTCCGGTAACTGATATTGTATCTTTACCTTCTCTTGTTCTTTGCAAAGTGTACCTCATTGCTTCGTCAGGAGATAAAATTTTAATTTCAAGACCATTCAAATCGTAAAATTCAAGATATTTCTTTACTTTTTCAATAATTCTTGCATCGTGAGCTCTTTTATTGTCTAACCAGAAAATAGCTGGTGTACCTGTTACTTTTGCTCTGTTTACAGCTAATTTTACCCAGTCTTGAACAGGAATGTCTTTCACTCTTGACATTCTCCAGATATCTCCTTTTTCAACAATATGTTCCATCATCAGATTGTTGTTTTCATCAACAACACGAACAAAACCATCTTCGGGTACTTTAAAAGTAGTAGGATGAGAGCCGTATTCTTCTGCTTTTTGAGCCATTAACCCAACATTGGAAACACTTCCCATAGTTGCCGGGTTAAATTGTCCGAATTGTTTGCAATTTTCTATAACTTCTTGGTATATTGTCGAATAACATCTGTCCGGAATAACAGCTTTTGTTTCTTTGAGTTTTCCATCAGTTCCGTACATTTTGCCGCCGTCCCTTATAACAACCGGCATAGACGCATCAATAATGATATTGTTTGGAATATGCAGATTAGTAATACCTTTCTCAGTATCAACCATTGCCAATTCAGGTTTTGTTTTGTACAATTCCAAGATGTCTTTTTCTATTTCTTTCTGTTTATCTTCAGGCAAAATTTTGATTTTTTTGTACAAATCGTCAATTCCGTTGTCAAAATTAACACCAAGTTCAGTTATTAAATTCTTGTATTTTTCAATAATTTCTTTGTAGAATACTTCAACAGCATATCCGAACATAATTGGGTCGGAAACTTTCATCATTGTAGCTTTTAAATGCAACGAGAAGAGAATGTTCTGTTCTTTTGCTTCATTAATTTGCTCTTCGTAAAATTTTCTCAAAGAATTTTTACTCATAAAAGTTCCGTCCAACACTTCTAATGCTGAACTTTTCAGTCCGTCCTTTAAGATTTGTTCATTTCCGTTTTTATCTACAAAAATTATTTTAAAACCAATTGCTTCAGGAGTTACAATAGATTTTTCGTTTCCGTAAAAATCATTTGAATCCATAAACGAAACATGAGTTTTAGAACTTTTTTCCCAAGGTTTCATCATTTTATGAGGATTCTTTTTAGCAAATTCTTTCACGGATTTAGAAGAACGTCTATCCGAATTGCCCTGTCTAAGAACAGGATTAACAGCACTACCTAAAATTTTGGCAAATTTTTCCGATAATTCTTTAGAATTCTCTGAATTTGTGTCTTTCGGGTAATCAGGTATTGCATAACCTTTTTTTTGTAATTCTTTTATTGCTTCTTTTAATTGAGGAATAGTGGCACTAATATTAGGCAGTTTAATAATGTTTGTATCTTCTTTCATTGTTAATTCGCCTAACTTATTCAAATAATCAGGTGTTTTCTGATTTTCTTTTAAATATTCCGAAAAATTTGCAATTATTCTTCCTGCAAGAGAAATATCTGCGGTTTCAACTTCGATATTTGCATATTTGATAAACGAATTTACTATCGGAAGTAATGAATATGAAGCCAAAGCAGGTGCTTCATCAATTTTAGTCCAAATAATTTTTGATTTTTCTGTTGTCATATTTTTGTTTTTATTTAATTTCGTTACAAATTTTTTTACAAATGTAAAAATTATTTTAATCGTGCAATATTCTTTTTTAAAAAGAAAAAAATTGTCAAATATTAATTTTCAGTTAATTTTGACAAAATAAATTTTTTTTATGTTTTTATTGAGTATTTTTGTAAATTCGTATAATTTCATAAATCCTTAATTATGAGTTACTTAAAATTTGACAAAAAACAATTAGTTAATTTAAACTATTCTTTAAAAAGAGAACTTATACGTTCAAACCGAGCTGGTTCTTATGCCAGCACAACTATTACATTCTGTAATACAAGAAAATATCACGGGCTATTAATCTGCCCGTTGGAATATTTAGATGGTGAAAAACACGTTTTAATTTCTTCATTAGATGAAACTATTATACAAAGAGAAAAAGAATTTCATTTAGGGAGTCGTAAATATCGTCAGGAATATCATCCATTAGGTCATAAATATATTGATGATTTCAACTCCGAGCCAATTCCGACACATATATATCGTGTAGGAGGTGTAAAACTGAAAAAAGAAATTTTGTTGTCTCAGGAAGAAGAACAAATTCTGATAAGATATACTTTGTTAGAAGCTCATTCTCCTACAAGAATTCGTTTCCAGCCTTATCTTGCTTTCCGACAAATACACAAACTAAGTAAAGCAAATATGGATGTATGCACAAAATTTGAACCTGTCGAAAACGGAATAAAAGTTAAATTGTACAATGGTTATCCTTATTTGTACTTGCAAACTTCTAAAAAATTTGATTACACTCACGCTCCGGACTGGTATTATAATGTTCATTATCTTGAAGAAGAATCAAGAGGTTACGAATCCACTGAAGATTTAATGGCAATTGGCTTTTTTGAAGCCGACATTGAAAAAGGGAAAAGTATTATTTTTGCAGCCGGAACAAAAGAAACTGATTCCAAATCACTTAACCGAAGGTTTACTGCTGAGATTAACAAAAGAACTCCCAGAAACAGTTTCGAAAACAACTTAGAGAATGCCGCACAGCAATTTTTTGTAAAAAAAGAAAACAAAATATATATAAATGCCGGTTTTCCATGGTTCGGAATATGGTCACGAGACACTTTTATTTCTTTGCCAGGACTTACATTGTCAAGAAACGACGATAAAACAGCCAAGACAATTATTGACACTATGTCAAAAGAATTACGTAACGGATTATTTCCGAATGTTGGTCTTGGACAAACAGCAGATACAAATTCTGTTGATGCACCACTTTGGTATATTTGGTCAATTCAAAAATACGTAGAACATACGGGTTCTTATGCCGGAATCTGGAAAGAATACGGACAAAAAATTACCGAAATTCTTGATGCGTACAAAGAAGGTACAAATTCAGGTATTGAAATGAAAGACAATTTTTTAATCTATGCCGGCATACATGGAAAAGCTCTGACTTGGATGGACGCTGTTGTTGACGGAAAGCCCGTTACCCCTAGAATCGGGTTTGATGTTGAAATTAACGCTTTATGGTATAATGCCGTTTGTTTTGCTTTGGATTTGGCTAAAAAATCACACAATAAATTATTCGTTGAAAATTATGAAGATTTACCGGAAAAAATTAAAAATTCATTTATTAACACTTTCTGGGATGAAAAAAGAAGCTATTTAGCTGATTTTGTTAATGAACAGGAAATAAATATTGATGTCAGACCAAATCAGATTTTTGCCACATCTTTACCTTATATAATGTTGACAGAAGAACAATGTCAAAAAGTATTAAAAACAGTTGAAAATGAACTGCTTACACCAAAAGGAATCAGGACATTATCTCCAAAAAACCCAAAATACAAAGGCAGGTACGAAGGTGACCAATCATCAAGGGATAATGCATACCATCAAGGTACTGTTTGTCCCTGGCTACTTGGACATTTTACAGAAGGCTATCTGAAAATATACGGTAAAAGAGGCATACGACTAATTGAGAAAATTTACCATTCATTCGAAGTAGAAATGACTAACGCCGGAATAGGCTCTATTTCAGAAATATACGACGGAGATCCGCCACACGAAGCAAAAGGAGCTATTTCACAAGCTTGGAGTGTTGCTGAAATACTAAGAATAAAAACTTTGATTGATAAAATTTCAAATAAGTAAATATTGATAAAAAATTAAAATCATAAAAACTTATGAACAATCGATAAATAATAAAAATTTAATACTATTTTTAAAGAAAAAAACATAATCTATGAAAGTTTTAATGTTTGGGTGGGAATTTCCACCACACATATCAGGAGGATTAGGGACAGCAAGCTATGGACTAACCAAAGGACTATCAAAACAGAAAGATATTGAACTTATTTTTGTTGTTCCAAAACTTTTCGGAGATGAAGATTCGGGAGTTGCTAATTTAATTGGAGCCGGAAATGTAAAAATGAATTTCAAAAAATCCAAGTACAATGATTTTTTCATAAAACAATCTATTTCAAAAATATCTGAGGAAATTGAAGTACAGAAACTTCATACATTTGAAGAATTTATGAAAAAAATAACAAAAATTGAAATTAATTCTGTTCTTACTCCATATCTCAGCCTTGACAATTTTGAAGCATATTTGAACAATCTTGGGATTGAAATTAAAGACATCAGAATTACTGAAAGCGGAAAAATAATTTATCTGGAAAACGGAGAATACAAAGAAATTCTACTGAACAAGCTATCAAAAACAGAACAAACCGCAGAAGGTACATATAATTTTTCTGGTACTTACGGTGCAAATTTGATAGAAGAAGTACATAACTATGCAAAGATTGCATCAGAAATCGCTCAAAATTATGAATTTGATATTATACACGCTCACGACTGGTTAACATACCTTGCCGGAATTGAAGCGAAAAAGATTTCCGGAAAACCACTTGTTATTCACGTTCACGCAACAGAATTTGACAGAAGCGGTGAAAACGTGAATCAGATTGTTTACGACATAGAAAAAGCCGGAATGGAAACAGCCGACTCAATTATTACTGTGAGTAACCTGACAAAAAATATTGTTGTAAACAGGTACGGGATACCGGAAAAAAAAATAACTACAGTCTATAACGCAGTTGAACCCATTGAAGAAGCAGAGAAAAGATATGTCAAAACCGTTGATGAAAAAATTGTAACTTTTTTAGGAAGAATTACATATCAAAAAGGACCTGAATATTTTATAGAAGCTGCAAAACTAGTATTAGATAAAACCGACAATGTTAGATTTGTTATGGCAGGAAGCGGCGATATGCTCAGAAGAATGATTAAACACGCAGCATCATTAAGGATGTCGGATAAATTTCATTTTACTGACTTTTTAAAAGGTGATGACGTTACAAGGATGTTTGCTATCTCAGATGTTTATGTAATGCCGTCAGTTTCAGAACCTTTTGGAATTTCGCCATTAGAAGCAATGCGTTCAAACGTACCGGTTATTATATCCAAACAATCTGGTGTAGCAGAAATTCTAAAACACGCCATTAAAGTTGATTTTTGGGATACACACGCAATTGCTGATGCAATATACGGTTTAGTTAGTTACGGCGCCTTGTCCAACATTTTCAAAAAATTCGGAAAATCAGAAGTTGACAACTTAAAATGGGAAAATGCTGCTATTAACGTTAAAATGGTTTATGAACATACATTAAACAACATACCGTTTTAATTCAAAATTTAAAATTCAATAAAAATTTAATTACACATTACAAAATATATAAAAATATGAAAACTATTTGTTTTTATTTTCAAGTACATCAGCCACTTAGATTAAAAAAATATCGTTTTTTCGACATAGGTTATGACCACTATTATTACGATGATTATTCTAATCGTACAATAATGAAGAAAGTTGCTGAAAGATGCTATTTGCCTATGAATAAAATAATTCTGGAATTAATCAAAGAATACGGTTCAAGATTTAAAATCAGTTTTTCAATTTCTGGTGTTGCAATTATGCAGTTTGAAGAATACGCACCTGAAGTTTTAGAATCATTCAAAGCATTGGCAAAAACAGGAAACGTTGAATTTCTTTCAGAAACCTTTGCTCATTCGCTATCTTCGTTAAAAAGCAAAGAAGAGTTTACACGCCAAGTAAGAGCACACGAAAAGCTTATTCAGGAACATTTTGGTCAGACACCCAAAGTTTTCAGAAACACCGAACTTGTTTATTCAGACGAAATTGGGCAGATGGTTTACCAAATGGGATATCATTCAATGCTGACAGAAGGTGCCAGACATATTTTAGGTTGGAAAAGCCCTAACTTTTTGTATTATAATGCATTAAATCCCAAAATGAAAGTTTTACTGAAAAACTTTAAGTTATCTGATGATATAGCATTTCGTTTTTCAAATCAGTTTTGGGCAGAATGGCCTCTTACAGCTGAAAAATATGTTGATTGGTTAAACAAAATACCCGAAAATGAAGAAGTAGTTAATATATTTATGGATTACGAAACATTTGGAGAACATCAGGCAGCCGACACAGGTATATTTGAATTCATGAAAGCTTTGCCAAAAGTAATCCTGAAAAAATCAAAATATGTATTTATGACGCCATCTGAAATTTCAGATAAAGTTCAACCGGTTGCGGCAATAAACGTACCATTCCCTATTTCTTGGGCTGATAATGAAAGAGATTTAACAGCTTGGTTAGGAAATGAAATGCAAGACGAAGCATTTAACAAAATATACGAACTTGAAAACGTAATTGACAAAATAGAAGACCCCGATTTGCTAAAAGACTGGTATTTACTACAGACAAGTGACCATTTTTATTATATGTGTACAAAATTTTTCTCTGACGGTGATGTTCACAAGTATTTTAATCCGTATGAAAATCCATACAATGCATTTATAAACTATATGAATGTTTTAAGTGATTTTATTATCAGATTGAATAGACACGTGAAAACTTATTTTGGTGAAGACGAACCTAAAACAAAAAACGAAATTCTTGATGTTATCGGTAAATACGAATCTGAAATTGAAAGATTAAGAAAAAAAATGGAAATAATTATTAAAGAAGAAGAAGAAAAGAAAAAAATTATTGAAAGTGCAAAGGAAACAGTAAAAAAATCACCAAAAAAGACAACAACATCTGCAAAAAAATCAAAAGAGGAAACTACGAAAGCTGAAAAAACAGAAATAAAACCTGAAAAAAAAACAGAAACAAAAACTGAAAAAACAGAAAAAACTGAAACGAAAGCTGAAAAAACAGAAACAAAAGCTGAAAAAAAAGCTGAAAAAACAGAAACAAAAGCTGAAAAACCAGAAAAAAATAAGATTAAAGTTGAAAAAACAGCAAAAAAAGATGATGACAACGTAAAAAAAGAAGCAAAAAAAGATGATGACAACGTAAAAAAAGAAGCAAAAAAAACAAATAAAAATGCTGAAACTGAAAAATCAAAAAAAGAAATAAAAGAAGAACCCCCTAAAACAACAAAAAGTATAACAAAAAAAAGCAGTACTATAAAAAAAACAAACAAATAATTTTTGAACTGCTTAAAAAATAATTGAACTATTAACAAATCAAATCAAAATTATGGAAAATACAAAAAAAATTGATTTTTTATTTGAAGTAAGTTGGGAAGTTTGCAACAAAGTAGGAGGAATCTATACTGTTGTATCAACAAAAGCTCTTACTCTCGAAAAAAAATACAAAGATAACTTTATTCTCATCGGACCTGATTTAGATAGAGAAGGAAGACAAAATCCTGAATTTGAAGAAGACAAAGACATCTTTAAATCGTGGAGAACGATAGTTCAAAACCAGGGAATCAAAATCAAAATCGGTAGATGGAAAATTATTGGAAAACCTTTGGTTGTTTTAATTGATTTTTCACCCTTTTTTCAACAAAAAAACGAAATTTTTGAAAATTTTTGGAAAGACTACAGATTAGATTCTTTATCAGGCAGTTGGGATTATATAGAGTCTGCTATGTTTGGTTACGCAGCCGGAAAAGTTATTGAAAGTTTCCATAATTCGCATTTGAGTTTCAGACAAAATGTAATTGCTCATTTTCACGAGTGGATGACCGGAGCTGGAGTTTTATACTTGAAAAAATATGCTCCTCAAATTTCTACAGTCTTTACAACGCATGCAACAACAGTCGGGCGTTCATTATGCGGAAACAATTATCCTCTGTATTCAATAATGAATCAAATAATTGGAGATTCAAAGGCAAAAGAACTCAACGTTTTGGCAAAACATTCTCTTGAAAAAAATGCAGCTCAGCAAGCCGATGCTTTTACTACGGTAAGTGATTTGACGGCTACTGAAGCCAAACAATTTCTTGAAAAAGACGTTGACATTGTTACTCCGAACGGTTTTGAATTAAATATGGTTCCGATTGATGAAGAATACAATAAAACTAAAAATATTGCTCATCAAAAATTAATTCAGGTTTCTGAAGCTCTTTTAGGTTATAAATTATCTGATGATGCTAAATTTATCTCTACAAGCGGAAGATATGAATTCAAAAATAAAGGTCTTGATGTTTTTATTGATGTAATTGCTGAATTAAACAAAAAAGACAATTTTAATAAAGAAGTTGTTGCATATATTCTAGTTCCTGCAAATAATTATGGTGCAAGAAAAGATTTATGCGAAAAAATCAAAAATAATTCGCAGCAGGATTTAGAGAATAAATTTTTAACTCATAATCTTCACGACTCTGATTTTGACCAGATTTTAAGAAGAGTAAGGGATTTAGGAATTACAAATTCTAAAGAATCAAAAGCGAAAATAATCTTTGTACCTGCATACTTAAATGAAAATGACGGTATTTTCAATATTGCCTATTACAACCTTTTACCTGCGTTTGATTTGACAATTTACCCATCATATTATGAACCATGGGGATATACGCCTCTTGAAAGTTTGGCTTTTCATGTACCTACAATCACTACATCACTTACTGGTTTCGGTTTATGGATAAAGAAAAATATTTCCGACATTGGAGAATGTATCTCGGTAATCGAAAGAAATGATGAAAATTATCATTCTGTTGTTAACGCAATTGTCGGCATAATAATAACTTGCTCCTATAAAAACGAACAAGAAGCCGAACTTGCCAGAAACAATGCTATGTTTATTTCAAAATCGGCACAATGGAAAAATCTTATTTCATATTATTACGAAGCATACGATAAAGCTATTGAAAAGACTGACAAAAGAAACGAAGGTGTTACATTTGAACAAGCCAAAGAACAGCTTATTAAACTCCCAACAAGTGTTCAAACTGAAACAAAATGGAGAACAGTGAGCGTGCTGCCAAATTTACCCGACAAAATAAAAGGTTTGGAAGAATTATCCAAAAACTTATGGTGGGAATGGAACTACGAAGCAGTTGAGCTTTTCAAATTGATTGACGAAAATCTCTGGGAAAAAAGTAACAAGAACCCAATCAAAATGCTTAAAGAAATTTCATACGAAACTTTAATCAGAATAGAAAGAGATAGCGAGTTCCTCTCAAAATTTGACAAAGTATATAAAAAATTCAAAGAATATATTACCACACCTTACGACAAAAACCTTCCTTCTGTTTCTTATTTCAGTATGGAATACGGATTGGCAAATCCTTTAAAAATTTACTCCGGCGGCTTAGGTATTTTAGCAGGCGATTACCTAAAACAAGCATCTGACAAAGCAATAAAAATGATTGGTGTCGGTTTATTATACAAACAAGGCTATTTTACTCAAAAACTTTCTATCCGTGGCGAACAGATAGAATTGTATGATGTGCAAAATCTTGCTGATTTGCCGATTGAATTAGTAAGAGATGTTAATGGTGATGCAATTACCATAAGTATTGGTTTACCGGGTAGAATTGTTACTGTTCAAATTTGGAAAGTTAATGTTGGTAGAGTTGTCTTATATCTTCTTGATACAGATTGCGAAAATAACAGTATTGATGATAGAACAATTACAAGTAAATTATACGGAGGAGATAATGAAAACAGAATAAAACAGGAAATTATACTGGGAATTGGAGGTATCAGAGCTTTAAGAACTTTGAACATCAGTACTGATGTATATCACTCTAACGAAGGACACTCGGCATTTATAGGACTTGAAAGAATCAAGCAATATATGCAAGACCATCGTTTAGCATTTGCAGAAGCATTCGAAATTATTCGTTCTTCAACTCTCTTTACAACTCATACACCTGTTCCTGCCGGTCATGATGCTTTTGAAGATGATTTGATGATGACTTATTTTGGTCATTATCCTGACCGTCTGAAAATCAGTTGGGAACAATTTCTGAAATTAGGTAAAATGAACCCAAATGATAAAGGAGAAAAATTCTCAATGAGCATACTCGCTTCTACTTTATCTCAGGAAATAAATGGTGTTAGCTGGCTTCACGGTGAAGTTACAAAAAAAATGTTTGTTCATTTATGGGAAGGTTATTTTTATCAGGAATTACATATCGGATATGTTACCAATGGTGTTCATTATCAAACCTGGGCTGCAAAAGAATGGAAAAAACTTATTGATAAATACTTTGCCGAAGACAGCACAAAAATTGAACACGATCCCAAAGTGTGGAGTAAAATTTACGAAGTTCCTGACAAAGAAATATGGCAAGTCAGAGAAAAACTACGTGCTGATTTAATTAAATACATAAAAAACAGAATTAACTCTCATTTTGTAAGACAAAGAAAAAGTCCTCAACAAATTGTAGCAATTCAAAACAAAGTCAAAGAAAACATTCTGACGCTTGGATTTGCCAGAAGATTTGCAACATACAAAAGAGCTCACTTACTCTTTTACGACACTGAAAGACTTGCAAATATATTAAACAATCCAGACCACCCTGTTCAGATAATTTTTGCAGGCAAAGCACATCCTAATGATGGTCAGGGAAAAGAACTTATTCAAAGAATTAATGAAATTTCAAAACTTCCGGCTTTTTTGGGAAAAATTATATTTTTGGAAAATTACGAAATTGAAGTCGCAAAAAAATTAGTTCAAGGTGTTGATGTTTGGATTAACACACCAACAAGACCTCTTGAAGCAAGCGGTACAAGCGGAATGAAAGCTGTAATGAACGGTGTTCTCAATTTGAGTGTTCTTGACGGTTGGTGGGTTGAAGGTTATAAAGAAGGAGCCGGCTGGGCTTTGCCTCTTGAAAGAACTTATGAAAATCAGGAATTTCAAAATCAACTTGATGCAGAAATGCTGTACGAAATTATTGAAAATGAAATAGTACCTAAATTTTACAAACGTGACGAAAACGGAGTGCCAAGAGAATGGGTTCAGTTTATTAAAAAGAATATTGCTCAAATCGCCCCTGAATTTACAACTGCAAGAATGTTAGATGATTATATCGAAAGATTTTACCATAAACTTGCTAAACGTAAAGCTATGGTAAGTAAAGACGATTTTAATATTGCTCACGAAATTTCAGCTTGGAAAAAAAGAATGACTTATAGTTGGGAAAGCATTGTACCATTAAAAGTTGTTGTTCCTATTGAAGATTCATCTCAGTTGAATGTCGGGGAAAAATATTACGGTGAAGTTGTTATTGATTTGAATGAAATTAATCCCGAAAATTTTGGCATTGAACTTCTTGTTATAGAAGAAAAAAACTCTGAAAATGAATCAGTAAAAACTTATGAATTGAAACTTTTAAGCTACGAAAACAATGTGGCTACGTATGGCTTGGATATTGTTCCAACAAGACCCGGACTTTATAAGTTTGCATTCAGAGCTTTCCCGAAAAACGAATTTCTTGCTCACAGACAAGATTTTCCGATTATTTTGTGGATTTAAAATTAAAATAACTTTTTTTTAAAAATCGTCATTTCGCCTTAATTAAGCAATGACGATTTTTTTACTATAATATACAAAAATGAAGTATCAATTTAAAATTATCGAATATAATTCTGAGGAATATAAAAAATCAGTGAAGCTGAGAGACAAAATTTTACGTAAACCACTCGGGTTATTTTTTACTGAGGATTTTCTTGCTCAGGATAAACATCAGATAAATATTGGTTGTTTCTTAAAAAATGAAATTGTCGGCGTGCTGATATTGAAAAAAATTGACGAAAAAACATTAAAAATGAGACAAGTTGCAGTTGATGATACATTGCAAGGTAAGGGAATAGGAAGGGATTTAGTGAATTATGCTGAAATTTGGGCTAAAAATAATCGTTTCGATACAATTGAACTAAATGCAAGAGTAGCTTCTATCAACTTTTATTTAAAACTGAATTACAAAATACTCAGCGAAGAATTTATTGAAGTGGGCATTCCTCATAAAAAAATGATGAAAAAGTTGTAATATTTCAAACATAAAAAAAATCAGGCTGTAAAATCTATTTTGGTCTTGGTTTAAAACCGTTGAAATTTCAGGTGTAAACACCTGAAATGTAGGTAATACAAGCTTTTGCCGGTGCCACCACCGACAAAATCAACAGGTTTAAACCAATACCTCTATTTTTTAACAGCCTGATTTAGATTTTTTAAAATTTATTCGCTTATTGCAAGTTTTTCAGCTATTTGAATCAATTCCAGAAATTCAGTCTGATATTCATCATTTGAATTGTATGAGCCTTTTGCAAGTTTGTAAACATCAGAATATTTAAAATTATTGACATAATCAGATTGTCTCAATACCATTCCAAAAGCTGCTACTGCGGCTGAAAATCTGAAATTGTCAGATGAATTTTGCAACGGGACGTAACTTGTAGTCATTACTTTTTGTTCCAAAAGAATGCTGTTTTCTGATTGAATTGGTTTATATCTCAGTTTCAGATTCATCATTTCAGCCTGCGGGCTTGTAGATTCAACTGTAATTATTTCATAAATTGCTGTAACTGTATGACCGGCACCAAGTTCTCCGGCATCTTTGGTATCATCTTCAAAATCTTCATTGTTAAGCATTCGGTTTTCATATCCTATCAAACGGTATTCTGTAACATAATCGGGATTGAATTCAACTTGAATTTTTACGTCTTTTGCTATTGTAAACATATTTGCTCTAAGGTCTTTGACAAATACCTTTTCTGCTTCATTTTCAGTATCTATGTAGAAGTAGTTGCCATTACCGGCATTACTTATTTGTTCCATTCTGTCGTCTTTGTAATTGCCCATTCCGAAGCCGATTATTGTTAAATAAATATCATATTTTTGACGAAATTCAGTAATTAAATCAACTAATTCTTTGTTATCTGTTTGTCCAACGTTAAAATCTCCGTCGGTAGCCAAAATAACACGATTGTTGCCATCTTGAATAAGATTTTTCTGACAGATGTCATAAGCAAGAATAATTCCTTCACCACCTGCTGTTGAACCTCCGGCAGTTAAATCATCTAAGGCTTTTATAATTTTTTTCTTTTCACTTGCAGGGGTTGATTCTAAAACAACTCCGGCTGCTCCGGCATATACAACTAACGAAATTTTATCATTAGGCGATAACTCGTCAAGCATCATTTTAAACGACTCTTTTAACAACGGAAGTTTATTTTTATCCTCCATAGAACCGGAAACATCTATCAGAAAAACAAGATTTGATTGTTTTAAATCATTATTGTCAATTCTCTTTCCCTGAATGCCTATATGAACAAGTTTGTGAGTTGTATTCCAAGGACAATCAGACACCTCAGTTATAATTGAAAAAGGATGCTCTCCTTTTGGCTCAGGATAGACATAATCAAAATAATTTATCATTTCTTCAATTCTGATTGCGTCTTTAGGTGGCATTTCGTTGTAGGTTAAATATCTTCGCATATTACTGTACGAAGCATTATCCACATCAATTGAAAAAGTCGAAACAGCTTCTTCTTTAGTAGATACAAAGACATTTTCAATTATCGTATCATACGATTCTGTATTGTTTGTCGTATCATCTTCCGGAGGGACAACTATTTGCTGCTGATCTGTTTTCAGTTTTTCTTCATAGTAAACAGCACCATCATCAAATTCTTCACTTATATAATTTTGTTTATTTGTACTAACATCTCCACAAGAAAATGAAAGAAGAATAAACAAAACAAAAGGAATTGTTTTAAAAAAGTCGATTTTTTTCATAATGATTGATTTTTTTGTTAAACACAAGTTCAAATCTCGCTCATTTTTTGATAAAAAAGCAATGTTTTTTTAAAAAATTAAGAATATTTATTTTTAATAGCCTTAAATCCGCAAGTCTTTTCGTAAGTGGTTGCAGGTGAAAACACCTGCAACATGCAGTTTGCACCAGTCAGGTGTTTTCACCTGACTGAATTTTAGATATATAAGTATAGACATACGGATTTAAGGAATAGCAAAAAAAGATTGTTTTTTCAGTACTTTTGCTGTTTGATTTAAAGTAAAATAAATAGTATTTCTATATATATAAAGCTTGATTTGGGATTAAAAGTTTAACAAAAAAATATCGCAACTAAGAGTCCGGTATAAGTTTCTTTAAAAAAATGAATATTACGAAAACAAGATTTGAGAAATAAATCCTGTAAACTATATAGTGTCAGAAAGAAAACACCATTTTTTTTCTAAAATATGATTTTTGTATTCTTTAATTGACATTTGTATTTGTCATTTTTTAGTTTAAAAATTTAAATTTTTTTCAAAAATAAATTTTTTTCAAAAATGTAATACATGCTTTACGTTTTGTTCAATTTAGGACATAGTTCTACCACTAATAATCTGAATTATAGCACTTTAAATTTTATTTTTTAGGCTGCTATACTTAGTTTTTCTTTTTGTCTTTGTTGCTTGATGAGTTCTGCCCCGATTTTATGTAAATTAAAAGCACAAACTCCCAAAGCAATATAATTTTTAAAATGTTGATATGTTCTGTCGGGACATCTATCTATACATCTGTGTCCTAATTCATTAATGTTTGATTCTACGGCACTATGTTTATGTCTTGTTTTTATAAATTCTTTCTGATGTTCTTCTTCGTATTCTTTTTTATTCAATTTTCCTTTTCTAGGCATAGTTAAATTATCTATAAAGGCTCTTTTATGAAAAATTGTTGGTAAAATTTGACATTTTTGGCATAAAGTC
>DYKL01000450.1 GCA_020722645.1 Acetofilamentum sp.
TGTTTAAGTTTTTTTAAAGGTATTGTGGAAAACTAGTTAAAATAAAATCAGAAATAATTCGTTATTAAAAAAAAGGATTATGGAAATTAATTCTACTGTTTATATTGAAATAGATGATTTTAAAAATAATTACGAGATAATTACTACCGAAAAAATTAATCAAATAAATGAAGAATTTGATGAAATATTCAATAATATTCCATTAGTTTCTCCACCCGAAAGTCTTATATTCAATCTTATTAAAAAAATACAAACCCTATCAGAAATAAATTATTAATAAGAAAAAAAAAAAAATATTTAATTGTTTTATTTTTTGATTATAAAATTTTTATATATTTGCAAGCAATTTAATTGCAATAAGTTAAGAATATATTTATAAACCAATAAAAATTTATAAAAATGACAAAAGCTGATTTGATAAATGAAGTATCAAAAAAAACAGGTATAGAAAAGGTTATTGTTAAAGAAACAGTTGAATCTTTTATGGATTCAATAAAAGATTGTTTGATGAATAACACAAATGTATATTTAAGAAAATTTGGAAGTTTCGTAGTTAAAAAAAGAGCAAAAAAAACTGCGAGAAATATCTCTAAAAACATTACATTAGTAATTCCTGAACATTTTATACCTTCATTCAAGCCATCTAAATTGTTCATACAGGAAGTAAAAGATAGTGTAAAATAATAAAAAAATATTAGTATGCCAAGCGGAAAAAAAAGAAAAAGACACAAAATGGCTACGCATAAGCGTAAAAAACGTTTAAGAAAAAACAGACATAAAAATAAAAAATAGTAGCCTAAATTAAAAAGAGCCGGTAGGGCTCTTTTTAATTATTTTGTAATATGGAAAAAGTTGATTAAGTGGACAAAGAGTTAGTAATTAATGTTTCGGAAGACATTACAACGATTGCTTATATAGAGGACCAGCGTCTTGTAGAAATACATAAAGAAAAAAGGAATAAACAATACTCTGTCGGAGATATATATGTTGGAAAAGTTCGGAAACTGATGAGTGGCTTAAATGCCGCTTTTATTGATATTGGTTACGAAAAAGATGCATTTCTACACTATAATGATTTGGGTGCAAGATATTTGACTTTTAACAAGTATATAAAAACTGCAATCCAGCACCCTAATAACCTCGAAAAAATAGAGTCTCTGAATTTGCTTCAGGAAATAAACAAATTCGGAAAAATTTCTGAAGTTTTGGTTCCCGGACAAAAAATTTTAGTCCAGATTATCAAAGAACCAATTTCAAGCAAAGGACCTAGATTGACAACAGAATTATCTATTGCCGGAAGAAATATTGTACTGTTACCTTTTACCAATAAAATATCTGTTTCACAGAAAATAAGGGAGAAAGAAGAAAGGGAAAGACTCCGACAACTTATTAAAAGCATTAAACCCAATAATTTTGGTGTAATAATAAGAACTATTGCCAAAAGTCGAAGAGTAGCCGTTTTAGACAACGAATTACGAGAATTGTTGCAAAAATGGGATTCAATGATTAAAAAACTTCCGGCAGCCGAAGTTGGAGAACTTGTATTAGGTGAATTAGATCAAACTTCTGCATTGTTAAGAGATATTATGACTGCATCTTTTAACGGCATTTATGTAGATGAAAAAAATACTTACCTTGAAATAAAAGATTATTTGAGCAATATTGCTCCCGATTCGGTTAAAATTCTCAAACTTTATACAGGGAAAGACAATATTTTTGAACATTACGGAATTGACAAACAAATCAAGACTTCTTTTGGTAAAATTGTAAACCTCAAAAAAGGAGCTTACCTTATTATTGAACACACAGAAGCTCTTCATGTTATTGACGTAAACAGTGGAAACAGAACTGCCGGTAAATCAGACCAGCAAACAAATGCTCATGAAGTAAATCAGATGGCAGTTGATGAAATAGCCAGACAACTGAGACTTAGAGATATGGGCGGAATTATTGTGGTTGATTTTATTGATATGTACAATGCTGTCAATAAAAATGATATTTTTAACAGAATGCGTGAAAAGATGGCAAATGACAGGACAAAACATAGTATTTTGCCATTAACTAAGTTTGGTTTGATGCAAATAACAAGGCAAAGGGTCAGACCGGAAATTACATATCAGACAGTAGAACCTTGTCCGGTTTGTGATGGCACAGGACAAGTTCAGCCAACCGTACTTTTAATTGACGAAATCGAAGAAACGCTTAAACATATTGTAAAAGAGAATAATTTTAGCAAAATAACCTTAAAAGTCCATCCTTATCTGTTTTCTCATTTAACAAAAGGTTTAATTTCTACAAAAATAAAATGGTGGTTTAAATATAAATTCGGGTTGAAAATTGAAAAACAAAACAGTTATCATCTGCTTGAATATAATTTTTTTGACGAAAGCGAAAAAAAGATACAGTTTTGATGTTTTTTCTTTTATAGATGAGTTTAGGCTATAAAGTTCATAAAGTTGAAAGTTCATAAAGTTAATGCATTGATTATCAGAAAATTAT
>DYKL01000451.1 GCA_020722645.1 Acetofilamentum sp.
CACATTGGCTAATTATCACATTGACTAATTATCACATTGACTAATTATCACATTGGCTAATTGACAAATTGTTTCATTGCTGTTTGACAATTTTTCACGGGCATTGCATAAATTTTCAAAAACATCTCTTCAATTATTTTTTTGTCTCCTGTTATTTGTGAAACTGAATCGTTGAAATAATCAAGAAATTTTTCTTTTTGTTCTTTTGTGTATTTATCTTTGTTAAAATCAGAGCCAAAATATATATCAGCAGCAACATAGTTGTAGAAAGTCAATTTATAATTTCGCTGAATTTCGGAATCGATAAGATTAGTAATAGCATCAAAACGATGTTTTCTGTCTTTTAAATGTTCAATTTTGTATAGTAGCTCATTAATTGGAGTTCCAAAAGAATAATGCACCTTTCCTTTCGAAGCTTCCATACCTTTGCTCATACTTGTTAAATCGTCGAGTTTAGTTTTTTTAAATTGCGGATTTATAATCTTGTTGTACAATTCCTGCACCTTTTCTATTGCCATAGGCTCTTTTTCATAAGAAATACTGACCGGAATAATATTCAGGTCTCTGAAATTGTCAAAAAAGTCCTTTTCA
This sequence comes from Acetofilamentum sp., assembly GCA_020722645.1. Taxonomy (GTDB): domain Bacteria; phylum Bacteroidota; class Bacteroidia; order Bacteroidales; family JAFGUD01; genus JAFGUD01. The sequence goes on from DYKL01000451.1 coordinate 592, forward strand.
CCGCTCAAATTGAGCATTTTCAGGACAGCAACCTGAGTTCTGTCGTCTCCGTTTTTAGTTCTGCCTTCTCTTTGAGCAAGCCAGACGGAATGCAACTGTTCTGTAATCGTAAAACGGATATATTTTGATAAATTGACCGAATACTGATAAAGTTCGATGTGAGGTACATCGCGTTTTACTATAAAAGAACGGTTTAGTCTGACCAAATCAATTATCCAGTTCAATATTAACAAATTGCTTCCGATTGCAATTTCAGTTGTCGGGTAATTGTTTTTGACGAAAATGTATTGTAAAAGAGCAGAATCCAAAACAATATCACGATGATTTGACATAAAAATGTACGGTTTTTCTTTGCCTACTTTTTCGAGTCCGTCATAAGTCAATTCATTGATACTGAATTTAATAATTCTTTGAACAATGGAATAAACCATTAGTTTTTGAAACTCGTCAATATTTTTGACTTGCAGCAAATCAGTGATAATTTTTTTAGTTGATTGCTCCGGAATAAAAGTTTTTACAAAATTTAAAAAACCCCTTTCTCTTACAATTCTTTGTATAATTTGAGTTACTTCTGAATCGAGATAAGGTCTAATTTCGTCAAATTGATGAATATCAGTCATTTTATTGATTTTGTTTTTTTTCGGCTTCCTTTTTTTTCATTTGCCTTCTGACGACAAAAATAATAATTCCTACAATAATCCAAATAGGCCAAATGTAAAAAATAGCAATTACGAAATACACAACACCTTGCCAGCCTGCTTCTAAGCCAACTTTTACCTTATCCCAAAAAGTTTCTTTATATGCAATTGTTTCACCGGTATAAGAAATTCTAAGGGTTATTGTGCTATACTGCGACTGGTCGTCCATATATTTTAAACGACCGATAGATGCTTCAATTTCTTCCTGAATTTGACGCAAATATTGAGTAACATTTAGAATTTCATTTACAGTATATGCTTTTTTCAACAAAGCAAGGTATTGTTGTTCAATAGCTTTTTTGTTTTTAAGTCGCTGATATACATCAATATATTCTTCGGTAACATCATTAACCCAAATATTTTTTGAAACAATTTTACCCTCACCTTTCATTATTTCATTGATTAAAGAATCAAATTTCGAAGCCTCAACTTTGATAACCAAGACATTTGATATATAATTATCGTAATTTGATTCGGTTTCGTTATTGATTTCACCTTCAAATTTTATGATTGTGTTTTTAATTCGGTTGATACCTTCTTCATAATTTTTCAATTCAATACTAATGTCAGCATTTTTAATAATTTTTTTACCGATTTTTTCTATTTCTTCGGGAGTTAATTCTCCTGTTGTTGGAGGCAAGTCAGGGTCATCGTAGTCGTTGTATGCATTATCTTTTTCTCCACCGGTTAAGTCATCTAAACTTGAAATTTCATTTTTAGAATATTCCTCTTCGTTGTAAGAACCCGTTGTTGTAACATCTCCGGGAGAGTATGAATCCTGATGCAAATCCTTTTGCTGATCTTCATTTTTGCATGAAAAAAGAACAACAAAAACTGCAAATACTAATAAAAAATAAACATTTTTCATAGTTGTAATTTTAAAAATTTGTATAAAAATACAAAATAAACTTTAAAAAAAAAAAACTAACTTATCTTAAACTTTCTAAAATTATATTTTTATAATACCTTAAATCCGTAAGTCCATACTTATATATCTGAAATTCAGTCAGGTGAAAACACCTGACTGGTGCAAACTACATGTTGCAGGTGTTTTCACCTGCAACCACTTACGAAAAGACTTGCGGATTTAAGGTAATATATGAGTTTAGTCTATAAAGTTCATAAAGTTGAAAAGCCTGCCCTGAAAAGGTCTATAAAGTTAAATTGTTGATAATAAGTATTTTACGTAAATTATAAAATATTTTT